>JAEEHU010000062.1 GCA_016280975.1 Acholeplasmatales bacterium
ATCTTCATCTTTGAATAATTGGTTAGCTATGACAACAACAACTGTTCTAATATTATCGTTTTTATCTTTTACCTTAACAACATCACCAATATTTAATTTTAATCCATTAGGATTAAATAAATATGCCTTACCGTTCTTATTATAGATAATGCCGACAGCTTCGATATCTCCATCATTTGATTCTAGTTTAAATCTATGAGCCTGTGCTTTTCCTCTAATAGATAATTCATATAGCTTCTTGTTACGAGCATTAGCCTTTTTTTCTTTTCTCTCTTCTTCAGTAATTTGAGGCTTCTTAGGCTTTGGTGTATATACATAAGTCTTTTTATTTTTAGCCTCTTCCTCTTCACGCTTTTTACGTACTTTTCCAACGAAGTAAATTATTACTCCAACTGTAACAGCTATTATAACAATCGATGCTAATACAATTAACGCAACTACAACTCCAGGATTCATATTACTACCAATACCTTTCTTCCTTTAGACTTCTTGACATTAACAATGATAATGCTTCCTTTGCATTAACCTCGCCAGATACTAGACGATATGCAGTTGATATAATAGGAAGCTCTATATTATTTTTCTTTCCAATTTCATATGAAGCAATGATCGCTCTTATACCTTCAACTGATTGATTAATTGAACCTACTGCCTCATCAATAGACATTCCACTACCAATCTTTAAACCACATTGGAAGTTTCTTGAATTCATACTTGATGCAGTAACAATTAAATCACCAATTCCAGAAAGACCATAGGCAGTTTCCATTTTTCCACCTAGTGCAACTACAACTGATACAATTTCCTTGATTCCACGTGTAATAAGCATAGCACGAGCATTCTCACCTAAGCCCATACCTGATGCGATACCAGATACTATAGCTATAGCATTCTTAATTGCTCCACCAGCCTCAACACCGATAACATCATCTGTTGTATATACTCTTAAATATTTATCATTTGAGAATAATTTCTGCACCTTCTTAGCGGCAGCCTCATTTTTAGATGCTGAAACTAGGGCAGTTAATTTTCTTAATATTAATTCCTCTGCGTGAGATGGTCCAGATAGCGCAACATATCCTTCAATATATTTACTATCAATAACCTCATCTAATATTTCAGATACTCTTTTTGAGGTATTTGGCTCAATACCCTTACTAACATTAATAAATAATTTTTTATTATTAATGATTTTTGAAATATCAGTTAAAACTATTCTCATAGCCTTAGTAGGTACACAAAGAATAATTACATCACTAAAATTTAAAGCCTCATCTAAAGATAATGTTGCCTTAATTGTTGCTGGTATTTCCAAATCAAAAAATGGATGTAAATGTTCATTATTAATCTTATTTACGAAATCATTATTAATATCTCTTATTAATACCAAATTACCATTATCTGATAGTGCTTGAGCTAAGGTAGTACCCCATGCTCCACCACCAATTATAGAAATATTCATATTAATCCCTCTTTCTAAACTCTAGCTTAATAGGAGTTGCGTAGAAATCAAAATTCTTTCTTAATTGATTTTCTAAATATCTATAGTAAGAAAAGTGTAAATATTTTGGTTCATTTACAAATATTGCAATTGTAGGAGGCTCAACACCTACTTGAGATGCATAATAAATCTTTAACTTACCACCATTAAAATCAGATGGTGGGAACATTAATACTGCATCCTGAATAACATCATTTAATACTGATGTTGAAATTCTTGTATGATATGCATTATATGCTTCTTCAATTGCAGGGAATAATGTATGAACTCTCTTATTCTCAAGTGCTGATAGGAATACTATAGGTGCATAATCTAAATACTTATATGTACCTCTAATATCATCAGTCCACTTTTGCATTGTTTTAGAGTCCTTATCAACTAAATCCCACTTATTAACAACAATGATACATGGTCTATTATATTCTTCAATATATTGACCAACATGTGTATCCTGATCAATAATACCAACACTTGCATCTAATACTAAAAGTACAACATCACTTCTACCAATCGCATCAACTGATCTAATAACAGAATACTTTTCAATATTCTCGTAGATCTTTCCACGCTTTCTTAAACCTGCTGTATCAATAACAACATATTCTTTACCATTTGATTTAAAGCGTGTATCAATTGAATCACGAGTTGTACCTGGAACATCTGATACAATTACTCTATTATCATTAAGAAGTGTATTTGTAAGACTACTCTTACCAACATTAGGTCTACCAATTAAACAGAATTTAATTGCATCATCATCCTTAAGGTTTTCTTTTTTAGGTAAGGCTTCTAATACCTTATCAAGAAGATTACCAACACCAATACCATGGTTAGAGCTTATTGCAATTGGATCTCCCATACCTAATGAATAGAATTCATAAATATTCTCTTTGAACTTTTGATCATCAACCTTATTAACCGCAAGGATTACAGGCTTATTTGTTTTATATAAAATTTTTGCTATATAAGAGTCATCATCTGTAACACCACTACGACAATCAACAACAAAAATGATTACATCAGAATCCTCCATAGCAATTTCTGCTTGGGCCTTAATCTCTGTTAAAAAAGGAGCATCTCCTAGCTCAATGCCCCCTGTATCAATTAAGAAAAACTCTTTTGATAGCCATGATGCTTTAGAATAAATTCTATCTCTTGTAACACCAGGTTGATCATCAGTAATGGATAAGCGTGTGCCAATTATACGATTAAATAATGTAGATTTACCAACATTTGGTCTACCTACTATCGCTACTTTAGGTAACATATTTATTCACCACCAATATAAAATTTTAAATTACTTTGATTCTAGTACGTCCTTGAATCTATCTCCGATTGTTACATCTTCAACATCTTCAGTTAAATGTCCTTCGAAATCTTTTCTTTCTTCCATTCTCTTAAACTTATTAATAGAAAGCTTTAATCTCCATTCACGAGGCTTAAGCTCAGTGATGATTGCCTTACATACATCATCCTTTTGATATTGATCTAATGAGCCTTTTTCATCAGCTGCTTCACTAAATGGAACGATACCATCAACACCTAAAGCTTCAACCTTTAAGCCTTTTTCATTTACTTCTGTAACCTTAACATCAACGATATCGCCAACCTTAGCTTCTACTCTTTCCCAAGGGTTGTCTAAAAGTGGCTTTCTTGATAATGAAATCTTTTCATTTTCAGCATCGATTTTAATGATTGATGCTTCAATTTCATCATTAATCTTTACACAATTTGCAAAATTATCATTTGGATTGTGAGAATATTCAGATTGATGTAATAATCCCTTTACGTTTGGAGCAAGCTCTAAAAGTAAACCGAATTGTAGCTTATTAGTTAATCTACCCTTAACTGTATCAGAAACCTTATGCTCCTTAATGTATAGATTAAATGGTGATTCAATTAATGCCTTTCTTGATAATTCAAGCTTGCCATTTTCCTTCTTAACAACCTTAACTTCAATTTCATCACCAACATGAAGTACCTTTTCAATATCGATATATTCATGTGCTACTTGGTTAGTCTTTAATAAGCCTGTAACATAATTGAACTTAACTAAAGCGCCATACTTTTCAACCTTAGTGATAGTACCCTTTAATACATCACCTTGCTTAATTGAATCGTATTCCTTATCTTTATTCTCCTTAAATTCAATATCAGTAATTGCTCTACGAGAAATAACAAAGTTTCCTCTTTGTGGTTCTCCTTCAATAACCTTTACTTGATATGACTTACCTACAGTAACATCACTTGCTAAGCTCTTTGGTAAGAATAATGAATTAACACCATTATAAGATGCCTTATAACCCTTATCCATTTCTTCTAGGATTTTAACTTCAATAGTTTCATCCTCATCCTTAGCCTTAACTAAGCTTTTTACTGCTTCATCATTTATTTGGTTTAATCTAGAAAGATAAATATTATCCTCACTAACCTTAGTTACTGTACATAACAATTTATCTCCAACCTTAACTAAGCCCTTAAAAGATGTAACGTTCTTGTCCTTAGTGAAGTACTCTAAATGCATAGTACCTTCAGTATAACTGTTGATGTCGATAAAAATTGTCTTATCATTCTTGATTTCAACAACTGTACCCTCAACAACGTCACCTTTTTTTAACTTCTTGTAATCATATAAATCTAAATTTAAATTTTCCACAATATTAACCTCTCATCAATTAAATTTACAATTTTATTACAAACCTCTTCTATACTAAGAGATGTCGTATCAATATTTATTGCATCATCTGCACATTTAAGTGGAGCTATATCTCTAGTTGAGTCTTTATAATCTCTTTTAATGATATCAGCAAGTATTTCATCATAATTTGATTTAATACCAAGTGATTCATTTTGAAGTACTCTTCTTTTAGCTCTTTCTTCAGGGGATGCTGTTAAAAAGATTTTTAAGTTCGCATTAGGAAATACAACTGTACCGATATCTCTACCATCCATTATTATTTTTCCATGCGATTCCTTTTCTATTTCTAAAACTCTATCTCGAACTTTCTTTATCTTTGATACGGCAGATACATTTTTTGAAATGATATCTTCTCTTATTTTATGAGATACATCATTGTCATTTAAAAATACCTTATCCTTATCAAATCTAATTTTTATATCTGATAGAAAATTATATTCATTTTCATTTTCTAGATCGATGTTCTTATCTAAAGCATATAATGTGATTGCTCTAAATATTGCACCTGTGTCGATATGAGTAAATCCACATATCTTAGAAACCATCTTAGAAATTGATGATTTTCCACTTCCAGCAGGTCCATCAATAGCTACTATAAAATCATTCATTTAATAAGCCCCTTAACATTCCTATTATAACATAATATGTTATAAATTACAAACTATATAATTTCTTTACCTCGTGTGGTTTAAGCATTCTATAGCTACCAACTGGCATCTCCTCAATGGATACATTACCAAACGATACTCTTTTTAGCTTTTTAACCTCATAGCCTAAAGATTCAAGCATCTTTTGAACTAATCTATTCTTACTATCAGTAATAGTAATCATAAGTAGGGATGATTCATTCTTCTTATCAATTGATATGATATCAACCTTACTTCTTTTAGTCATAACTCCATCAATTTCAACACCCTTAATAAGTGCTGTAACTGCTCTTTGATCTATAATGCCATTTACTCTTACCTGATATGTTTTTTCTATTTCCTTATGTGATTTAGTTAATCTATAAGATAAATCACCATCATTAGTTAGAATTAAAGCACCTGATATATCGGTTTCTAATATTCCAACAGGGAATATTCTAGTTTTTTTATCCTCGGCTGTTATATAGTCCATAACAGTTCTTCTACCCTTATCATCTCTTACTGTTGTTACACAACCAGATGGCTTATTTAAGACAAAGTAAACATGCTCTTGTCTTTTAATAGGTTTGTTATCAACAAGAATAACATCATTTTTAGATACCTTAGTACCAAGCTCAGTTATAACCTCTCCGTTAACCTTAACTCTGCCTGATTTAATGTATTCCTCTGACTTTCTTCTTGATGCAACGCCTGATGCTGCTAAAACCTTTTGTAATCTTTCCTTATTATCATCCACGACAATCACCACTCATTTCATTTGCTTTCTAGTATACCATATTTAAAGCTAAACAAAAAGGAAAAATGGTACAAAATATAATAATATTTTATTATATAAAAGACAAAAAAATAGTGTATAATAGCTCGTAGGAGGTATTTATATGTATAATAAAAACGCATGGGAAAAGTATGATGAAAAAGAACTTGAAAAATTAATGAGTTTTAACGATGATTATATCGATTTTTTATCTAATTTTAAAACAGAAAGAGAAATCACTAATTTCTCAGTAGAAATACTTGAAAATAATGGTTTTAAGAATCTTGATTCAGTTAAAGAATTAAAAGCTGGAGATAAGGTATATGCCATCAATAGAGAAAAGAATGTAATGGCATTTGTAATTGGTAAAGAGGATGTTTTAAATGGTATTAACATCTTAGGTGCACATATTGATTCACCTAGATTAGACTTAAAGCAAAATCCACTTTATGAATCAAATGAATTTGCATATTTAAATACACACTACTATGGTGGTATCGTTAAATATCAATGGGTTGCAAGACCACTTGCAATACATGGTGTTGTAATTAAAAAGAGTGGAGAAAAGATTATAGTTAATATTGGTGAGGATGATAATGATCCAGTATTCTGTATTACTGATTTATTACCACATTTATCAGCTGATAAGAATCAAAAGAGTGCAAATACAGTTATCGCTGGTGAGGACTTAGATTTAACTATTGGTTCTATTCCTTCAAAGAACGACGAAAAGGAAAAGGTTTTAGCTAATATTAAGTCTATCCTTGTTGAAAAATATAATATTGAGGAAGAGGACTTCGTATCTGCTGAACTTGAAATAGTTCCAGCTGGTAAGGCTAAGAGCTTAGGCTTAGATAGATCTATGGTATTAGGCTATGGTCATGACGATAGAGTTTGTGCTTATACTTCTTTAAAGGCAATTCTTGACTTAGATGAAACTCCAAATAGAACTTCTTGCTGTATTTTAGTTGACAAGGAGGAAGTTGGTTCAATTGGTGCAACAGGTGCTCATTCTAAATTCTTTGAGTATATCTTAGGAAAGCTAATTATGAAGGCTAAGGGTGAATTCAATGATTTAATGCTAATGGAATTAATCACTAATTCATATATGCTTTCATCAGACGTATCTGCAGGATATGATCCACTTTATGCTAGCGTATTTGAAAAGACTAATTCTTCTTTCTTAGGACATGGTTTGACATTCAATAAATATACAGGTGCAAGAGGAAAATCAGGCTGTAATGATGCAAATCCTGAATTCATCGCAAAAATCAGAAAGGTATTAGATGATAATAACGTATATTATCAAACAGCTGAGCTTGGTAGAGTTGACCAAGGCGGAGGCGGTACAATCGCATACATTCTTGCAAATAAGAATATGAATGTAATTGATGCAGGTATCCCTGTTATGTCAATGCATGCTCCAAGTGAGGCAGTATCAAAGGCTGATGTTTATGAAGCATATTTAGGATATATTGCATTCTTAAAATATATCGCTTAATAATTAAAAAAATAAAGCTTTAAAATCAAAAGATTTTAAGGCTTTTTTTATTGTCAAAAAAAAGATGAATCTAACCAGTAGATTCATCTAAATTAGAAAATATCGTTTGTTTCAACAGGAGGATTATATTTATTTCTTTCCATGTAAAGTGATGTAGGATCCTTTGCTGAGCCTACCATTAATATAACCTCAATAATAAATCCAAGTGAGATACCTAAAATCGCAAGCCAATAATAATCAAAATATTGCTCAACAAATCTTGTATTAGTACCTACAATAATTACTCCAGCAAATAATGCTAAATAAAGTAGAGTTTCAACAATTAATCTTGGAACTGAAATATATTTTAAATTCTTCACGAAGAAAATAGTTCTTCTTAGGAAGCTGATTGAGGCTAGTATTAGGAAAGTAATGGAAAAACATACGCTAATATTGCCAAGACCAAAAACAATCATTAATCCGCCACCGATTGCTAGAAAATATAAGCATGAAAAAAATGATAATCCTGCTGAACGATAGTCTAAATATTCTCCATCTGTCATAATATCTGCCTCCTCTCTTGTAAAACAATTATATCACGAAACATTTTTACATTAAAGAAATGTAAAACACAAAAAATATAATTATAAAAACTTTTTATTTCTTTTATGATTTTCATAAATCAATTTTATGAATAACTTTTTGCATATGGTAAACTTTTTACATAATTATTATTAAAAGAATAATAATATTCTAATTCTTCTAGGGTAGTTTGATACTTAAACGCATCATCATATACTTCTTTCATCGATGTTGGAAGTCTTAATGTTTTCATACTTGTATAGCTAAATGCATAGGTACCAATTGTTCTTAATCCTTCATTTAAGGTAACTGATTTTAAGCCCTCACATTTATAAAATGCACTACCAGCTATATTTCTTGAGCCAATCACAATATTATCAAGAGATTCACAATAGCTAAACGCATTTCTTTCGATTTGTCTAACATGAGATAAATCGACAGTTTTTAAATTGTGACACTCTGAAAATGCTAAGCGCTCAATTACCTCAAGCTTATCCTCAAATATTATTTCTTCTAAATTTGAATTTTGATAGAATGCTCTTACACCTATTCCTACTACTGGCTTACCATTAAATTCAGCCTTAACAGTATAGGATTTAGAATTACCATATGATTCAGATACTAAATATCCATCATAATAATCACTATATGTATATACTAATCTTGGCTTTAAATTAAAATATAAAACCATGAACATGATTAAAATAGCTATTACTAAAAGTGGAATTATAGTTCTTAAATTCTTCTTTATTAATAACAATTTAATTCACATCCTTAATTATATCCATTAAATCAGATGGTATTGGGGCAGTAACAGTTATTTTTTCCTTTGTTACCGGATGAATAAATTCAACACTCCATGAATGTAGAGCGCATCTATCAAGCACATTTTTTCCACCATATAGCTTATCACCTAAAAGTGGTGCTTTAAGATGAGAAAAATGCACTCTTATTTGATGAGTTCTTCCTGTTTCTAAATTAACCTTATATGATGAAAAACCATCATATTCACGTATTAGCTCATAATTAGTTTTAGCATATTTACCATTTTTAGTAACTAGATAGTGGTTATTATTATGTCTATCTGAGCCTATTGGAAGTGTTATTGAGCCTTTATGATTAGGCAATTTATTTTCACATAATAAAAAGTATGTTCTTCTTATCTTGTGCTCTTCTATCATATGAGAAAAATAAGATAGTGTTAATATATCCTTACAGTATATAACTACACCTGTTGTATCATAATCAATACGGTGAGCAAATCTTACATTAAGACTAATATTATTATCCTTGTAATACTTAGCAACCATATTAGATAATGAATCAGTATTATCCTTCTCATTATGAATTAGAATATGAGAGGGCTTATTTACAATAAGTAAATAGTCATCCTCATATAATATTTCAGGAATGCTATTAGATTCACGATAATCTACTTCCTCATCATAGGAAATAGATATGATATCACCTGGATTTAATAAATCCGACTCACGCGCTAATTCATCATTTAAATAAATCTTTTTTTCAAAGAATAATTTATATATTTTACTCTTTGATAAATAAAATGATTCTAAATAATCTCTTAATTTAATTTTTTCTTTTATTAAATAATTAATTATCATCTTCAATGAACCTAGTTTCAATTAATCCAATATAACCATTTCTCTTTATTAAGCTATATGGCATAGCTTTTTTTATTATAGATATTTCATCACCCTCGTGAACTGAAATAAATTGGTTAGATGCATCATAACAATAATATTTAGCTGATTCCTCATCCTGATAAACAAATGAGTTATGAACCCACATATGCTGTCCTGTTCTTAAATGGTGAATATAATAGAAGTCTAGGTCCTTATCCTTTATATCTATTTCATTATCACCATATGTGATATTAACCAATGTTTCAGGAATATCATAATTAACATCACGCTTCATTATATATTTTTCATAGTGATCTAAGTATTTATATGAAAATTTCATTGATTCTAAGGATTCTAGGAATACAAAATTAATTTGTCCTCCCTTTACTAGATGGTTACCACCATCTATTGATATTATTTTCTTCTTAAAATCAAATATTGGGTTACAGCATGATATATCATGACGATAATTTCTAGTTGGATAATGTCCTACTATTGTAAGCTTATTTACACCCTTAGATTTTTCATAGAAATTATCATACTTTAAAACTGATAATGAATATTCAGGGATATTATCAATATCATCTAGTCCTCCATGAACTAATACTAAGGTATCATTAATGATAATAATATCATCTAGTGAATCCATAAATTCATATAGATCACTATAATTCCTTTGTACCTTAGACACAAAGTCAGCTACATTCATATCATTAGATAATTTATAATTCATTTCTTCTGCGATATCATTTAGGATTGAATGCTTCTTTATATTTGTATAATATAAAAATCTATCCTCTTGTTCCTTTGGTATTATAAATCTTAATACCTCATCACAGTTTCCACTCATAGGATAAACATTTGGAAGCTTAGATAATTCCATTACATATCTCGTACATTCTAAATTCTTGCCCTCATCACCCTTTTCCATAATATCTCCTATTATGAATAGGTAATCATTAGAATTGAAGCTAATCTCTTCTAATCCCTTTTTAAATGTATCAACATCACCATGAATATCACTTACAAATATCATTCTTCTTGATGTATCAAGTTGTAATCTTTTAACTTTTGTTTTCTTCTTTAGCTCTGTCAATTTGATACATCCTTTCTTGTTTAGAATAAACACATCCACAATAATCCTGACGGTATAGTGAATACTCCTTTGATAGCTCTATAGAATGATTATATCCATCATCCTTTTTAAAATCAGAAAATAAATACTTAACACCATATTTTTCTTCTAATTTATAACCAATTTCATTGATCCAGCGAGTAACCTTATATGGTGAAATAGAAAGTGTTGTTGTGAAAAAATCAAAGCCTAACGCTTTTGCTTTCTCTGCAGTCTTTTCAAGTCTTAGAGTATAGCATTTATAGCATCTTTCTGATTTCTCACCTAGATTTTCTAAGCCTTTAATTGCATCATAAAAATCCTTATCATTATATTCATCATATAAAAGCTTAATATCTTCAGATATTAGTGGTATAAATCTTTTAACCTCATCAAGTCTATTTAGGTACTCTTCCTTAGGATAAATATTATCATTAGAATAAAAAATTGTAATATCAAAATAATCCTTTAATACTAAAAGAGTATGACTTGAGCATGGTGCACAGCACGCATGGAGTAAAAGCTTTGGCTTATTCTCAAATGATTTAATGTATTTTAAGAAATCTTTATAATTATCTATCATTTTCTTCACCACGAATTATTCCGTTTATATTATATAATACTGTCCCAAAAACGCAAGACTCAAAAATTAAATTTTTAAAAGTTGAAAAAATTAGTGAAATTTGCTATAATTAAAGATACAAGGGAAAGAATTCGAATGGAGGTTTTAGGTTGTTTCAAATAGATGATATAGTTATGTATACAATTTACGGAATCTGCAAAATAACTGACATAACTGAATTCTCATTTACTGGCACTCCAATCAAATACTATATTCTAGTTCCACTTTCTGAATCAAAGACACAGCTTACTGTACCTGTAGATAATGAGCTTACTAAAAAGAGGCTACATCATCTTCTATCAGAATCTGAAATAAACGATATAATACACGAAATACCTTTCTTAGATGTCTACTGGATAGATAAGGATAATGATAGAAAAGTAATATTTGGTGATGTAGTAAAATCTGGAGATAGACGAGAAACATTAAGATTAATTAAATCTGTTAAGCAACATATCCTAGATATTAAGGATAAGGGCAGAAAGCTTCACGCAACTGATGAACAAGCCATGAAGGATGCTACTAAATTGATTCTTGATGAATTCTCATATGTACTAAATAAGGATAGAACAGAATTATTCTTAGAGCTTGATTCTGAATTAAGTCCAAAAATTATGTAAAATAAGCACTGATTAATTTTAATAACCAGTGCTTATTTTTATTCTTCATTAACTAAATATTGTTTAATTTCAACTATATACATTTTATGGATATCCTTATTTGGATAGCACTTCTTCTTTATATCATCAGGAAGTGTGTCATATTCAATATCCATACTATGTATTTTTTTACCCTTAAATACATAGCTTGATTCTGAAATATAATATCCATCATAATCAGGATCATAGGCTGCATGTAAGCCAGTTTCCTTAAATTTATCTAAGTCTCTTCCACTTTTTGAGCCAAATAAGGCTTTTTCTTTTTTATATTTATCAGATAAGAATGATAATGTTACTGAATCTGACTTTTCAATAAAATCGTATGTGTATCTTGAATGTCTTACGAAGAGGAAGGCAACCATCTTGTTCCATAATACACCTACACCACCCCAAGATACTGTCATAGCGTTATATCCGATAGTTTTATCACCTGCGGTTAATATTGCAAAATTATCATTAATTTCTTTAAAAAAGTTTAAATCATAATCATAAATATTCTTCTTTATCATAATAATCTCCTTATATAAATAATAAAATTAAAGCTAATACATTATTTAAAAGATGCGCTAAAAATGACATATATACATTTTCTTTTCCAAAATAATAGATAGTACATAATAGCATTGAATCTAAGAAATATGGAACACATAGTAAGAAAAAGTATCCAGCTGAAAAGCTTCCTATTGAAGATAGGGCATGTACTAATGTAAATGCTACACTTGATATTAAAAATCTTACTATAACTGGTGTATTTTTAGTAAATGTAAATATACATTTTCTAAATATTAATTCCTCTATTAGTGGTGCAAATATCAATGTAAGAATAATGATAGGAATACCTAAATTAGACTTAAACATTTCAATTAGACTTTGTTGGTTTAATGCTTCCTGTGGTAATAGTAAATTTAATTGATTTATACCATAGGCAAGACCCACAAAGGCTATTGCAGTAAGACTAAATAATAAATAAAATTTAGGATTATCCTTTACTTTATCAAAATCAATCTTTAATTCATCACGCGTAAATATAACTATTACTACTATCGCAATTAAATAAATAATAATATTAGTTACACATTTAGATAGTAATATCGCGTTATGAGCAAGCTCTCCTATTTCAGATGCTTTTTTATTAATATTATTAAGCAAATAACCATAATCTAGGTTATAGCCTAAAGATACTAAATATAAAATTAAATAAACTAAAATAGAGCCTAATAATGTAAAGCATAATAAATATGTTACTAAAGCTACTATTTTGTTTGGCTTAAATACTTGAGACATTATAAATTCACCTAAGAAAATTATAATAATTTTTAATCAAAAAAAAAAGATGTAGATTTAAAAATCTACATCAATTTTTTATTAGAAGAATACTCCTCTTGCTTGTTGCTTAACTTCTGTAGAAACAGAGTAAGGAATACGAGTAGTATATCCAGCCTTAGCTGCAACAATCATATAAGTAGGCCATATTTGAATTGTACGGTTCCATTGATTAACTGTGTCGTTATAAACTTCACGAGCAGCTGTAATTTCCTTTTGAAGGTAAGAGTTTTGTTGAATAGCATCTTGAATTTCTTGATGTGCTTGTAATTGAGGATAAGCTTCAATTGCAACATTTAATCTAGTATTCATGTTTTCAACTTGAGTACCTTGTAAATTACGTTCATCATCAGTTAATGCCTTACCAGAACGAGCAAGTGCGATGTCCTTGAAAGTTTCCTTATCTAGGTTAACTGCCTTATCAACTAGCTTTGCTAAGTTTTGTAAAATAACAACTCTTTGTTCTAGGTAGTTATCAATTTGAGAAGCATCATGTTGAAGCTTTTGCTCTAATTGACGTAAATATGTACCAGCCTTAATTTTCTTTACTAAGAAGATTAAACCAGGGATGATAAATAATACCCATAAGATAATTTCAAAAACTAATGAACCTGTTCCTACTTTTACAGGAATTTGCTTATGAATGACATTAATGTCACGACCTTCTTCTTTTACTGGGCCTGTCTCTTCGTCTAATGCGTTTGCCATTTTTCTATTCTCCTTTTTTTAATTTATTTTCTATATAGATTTTCTCTATTATAGCCTATTCTTCTGATTCTTCCTCAGTATCTTCGCTGTCATCAGCATTTTCTTCTGCAACAACGTTTACCTTGTCCTCAGCAACTTCTTCTGCCTTTTGATCTTCTAACGCTGATGCTTCAAGTGTACCAGATGATTGAGTCTCGCTATCCATCTTTTCAAGCTCGCGCTCAAATTCCATAACCTTATTAGCAACATCAGTTAAGAAGTCAGTTTCAGGAACAACTTGATTTAATGAGCTTTCAATTGCACTTGAATTAATTGCCATATCTCCTGCTAAAACTGCAGCGAAGATACCACGCTCGAATGTTGTACCGCCTGTCTTGATTATTCTTGATATTGCATTTCTAAATGCATCAGTATTTGCATTTACATTATAATTATATCTTGATAAATCGTTCTTTTCAACAATCATATTAGTATCATTTTGAACTGGAATATATTCAATCCAATAAACTGGAACTTGGTGGTAATGACCATCACGACCAAATTTAGTGATATAAGTTAATCTTCTTAATGCCTTGAATGAATATGCAGTTACTTGAACCTTATCAACCTTACCATCAGAACCTATATAATTTGTCTTATAGATATTACCTGTTGATGAATCCTTATGCTTAAAGAATGATGAATCAAATGAGTTAGCAAGTGCTTCATGCTCATAAGGTGAGAAATTAGCCTTAATTGAATTATTATAAATATAATCAACTGACTTATGTTGTTGATATAGAGGGATTGATAAAAGTGGAGCTAAATCAAAGAAGAATGATTCAAAATACTTTGTATTATAGCTAATGAAATTAGCTCTTGCTCTATCATAATCGTAATCAATGAAGCTTGCTGGGTTAGCATAGTAATTGAATACTTGAGAGTGTCTTGATTGAATCATATTTAATTGATTCTCTTTTACAAATCCGAAATCATCACCATATGGTTCCTTTGACTTGATTAGCTTTAATAAGTTTCTTTGTGCAAGTGGAGTCATTAATAGACGATATTCCATTTCGTTATTTCTATTAGTTCCACCGAATAATACTTCAAATTCGTCATTACCAAGTCTAGTATATACATTACCAGAGCCTGTCTTATTAAATGCAGCTAATGAATCCTTCTCTTTCTTATCTAGATCCTTTAGATGCTTTTGTACATATTTATCTATTTGCTTTTCATTATCATTAATGTCAACAACTGGCATTCTACTAAATGATAATTTAGGTGCAGCATCATTACCATAAATTAGATATGTTACATATCCATATGATGGAGCTGGTGCTGTAATAGATGCAGTTAATGTTTGAGTATGATGTACTGCTACTGTACCATTCTTAGTTGATCTATAAGTTGTCCAATGAATTGTAAGACTACCTGTATATGTCTTTTGAATCATATCCATTCTATAGTCCTTACAAATTAGGAATGGATTTCCTAAAATTGAACCTGATTGAACATAGTATGTAGATACATTGTTATCTTGGTTTACACCAAAACCATACTTATCATGTAAGTATTGATACTTTTCTGCATCAAAATACTTATCCATCTTAATTAGATCAATTGTATTTGTAATTAATGTTGCTGGAATATTCCAGTCATATAAAGCATTTAAGCCTGCCATTTGGCACTTAGCCTCATTGATAAGCTTATCCTTTTCTTCTTCGTGTGATGCTAGATCATTTTTAAGTGCTTTAACCTTCTTATTAATAACAAGTACTAATAATAGGATAAAGGCAATGAAATAGATTCCACCAGCAACTGTAACTAAAATTGGAATTAGCTTATTATCTTTAAAAGCGTTCCAAGTAATTATTGCAGCCGCGAAGAATATTATAAGAACTATGATCATGAAAATCTTTAGTCCTCTAAATTTTCCTAATTTCTTACTTAAATTAGAAATATTTCCAGTTTCTTCGTTGATTTTCTTGATAGTACTTCTATTTTCATCAACATTTACTTGACCCTTTTTAGCAAGCTCATCGAAATATTTTTCAGTATTTTCTTTGAATTTGTCCTTATACTTCGTATTATAGCTTGTTATAGGTTCTAATAAATCTTCATTCATACCTTATCTCCCCTTTTCGTATTTGAAATATTATAACATTCTTTGCATTTTTTAGCAATATATTAGAGTTATAAGGAATAAAAAAAGCTTTAGGATAGACCTAAAGCTAATTTAATTAAGAGAAAGCCTGGCAACGTCCTACTCTCGCACATAGTACTACCATCGGCGTTAAGGAGCTTAACTTCTGTGTTCGGGATGGGAACAGGTGTGACCTCCTTGCCATCGTCACCAGACTATTTCTCTCAAAATTAGATAAAAAGTTGTCAAATTATTATAAGGTTAAGTCCTCGATCTATTAGTACTGGTCAGCTCGAACATGTCACCATGCTTCCACACCCAGCCTATCAACCTCATGGTCTATAAGGGATCTTACTAATTGGGAAATCTCATCTTAGAGGAGGCTTCGCGCTTAGATGCTTTCAGCGTTTATCCTTTCCGTATATAGCTACTCAGCCATGGCCCTGGC
>JAEEHU010000063.1 GCA_016280975.1 Acholeplasmatales bacterium
CAGCCAAACTTGTTGAATTTTCTTACGATATTCATCTTAATACCACAGTCAACTGCGACAACTGTATAGTTAGGGTTAGCTGTTCTTGAATACCAAACCTTTTTAGTTGATACTCTATCAAGCTGATTGTGCTCAAAGCCTCGCATCTTTATTTCAGCTAATGCTTCTTCGGTTGGCTTATTAATATCACAGATCATTACAAGCTGAGAACCTTCATCTCTAATAACACGAGTTAATCTTCTTGTATCAATATTTGATATACCAGCTGCGTTATTTTCATCCATAACGTCGCCTAAAGTTTTAGTTGCTCTAAAGTTTGAAGGGAAATCGTTATATTCTCTTACAACAAATCCGCTCATCTTAATTGACTTTGATTCATAATCATCATCAGTAATTCCGTAATTACCAATTAATGGATATGTCATACATACAATTTGACCACAGTATGATGAATCTGATAATATTTCTTGATATCCAACCATAGATGTATTAAATACAATCTCGGCTATAACTTCCTTCTTACTACCAAATCCAACACCCTCAAAAACCATTCCGTTTGCTAATACTAGTTTCCTATCCTTTACTATTTTCATATATCCCACTCTTTCTTAAAAATAAAAAGTTTCCTAGCCAAAAAGACCAGAAAACTAGTAATTCCTAATTATTCATGTATTCTAATCTTGTTAGCCTCACTGGACTATCTTAAAGTTTCCTCATAAATAATAGCACTTTATATTATTATAATCAATATTTATTTATAATATTTTTCTTAATCTTTCGACTGCTTTTTTTGTGTCTTCGTTTGATGCGAAAGATGTTAGTCTAAAATATCCCTCGCCATACTCTCCAAAGCCTACTCCAGGAGTACCTACAATATTGGCCTTTTCAAGTAGAAAATCAAAAAATTCAAAGCTCTTCATGTTATTCGGACACTTCATCCAAATATATGGTGAATTAACTCCACCAGAATAATAGATACCCTTTTCATCTAAAAGCTCTCTAAGCATTTTAGTATTTTCCTTATAATACTCTAAATTCTTTTGGCATTCCTTAATACCCTCAATTGAAAGTGCAGCCTCGGCAGCTCTTTGAACTGGATATGATACACCATTAAATTTAGTAGCTTGTCTTCTTTTCCAAAGCTTATTTAATTTAACACCTGATACCTCTAGTGTTGATGGAATAATAGTAAAACCACATCTAACACCAGTGAATCCCGCCATCTTAGATAGACTTGATACTTCTATTGCGACCTCATTAGCTCCAGGTATTTTATAAATAGAACGAGGTGCTCCATCAGTTATAAATGCTTCATATGCTGAATCAAATATAATAAGTGAACCACTTGATTTTGCATAATCAACCCACTTAACTAATTCATCATAATTATATGTTGCGCCTGTTGGGTTATTAGGTGAGCATAGATAGATAACCTTTGGATCATTATTTAAGCCATCTGGCATAGGTAGGAATTTATTTTCCTCACTACCCTTTAAATAATGAATCTTTCTTCCTTCCATTAGGTTAGAATCTACATATACTGGATATACTGGATTTGGAATATAAATATCATTATCACCAAGTATATCAACAATATTTCCTAAATCACTTTTAGCTCCATCTGAAATAAAGATACTTTCTAAATCTAAATCTAGATTTATAAGCTTATAGTACCTAGCTACAGCTTCCTTTAAAAAATCATAACCATACTCAGGTGGATAACCTCTAAATGTTTCCTTTACACCCATTTCCTCAGATGCCTTAACAAGTGCATTTACTACTATTTTTGGTAAAGGAAGTGTAACATCACCTATTCCAAGTCTTACGATATCAGCACTTGGATTTTTTTCTTTATATGCTTTTACTCTTTTATTAATATCAGAGAATAAATAGCTTTCTGCGATATTATTAAAATTATCATTTAATTTAATTTTCATATTCATATACTCCGTCATAAACCTTTTTAGCAGGTCCAGTCATAATTATCTCATAATTATCCTTACACATAATTTCAAGTGTACCACCTACTAATTCAACATAAACTATTTCATTAGCCTTACAAATATTATTCTTAACTGATGATGCGACTACACCACAAGCACCAGTACCACACGCGTAAGTTTCACCTGAGCCTCTTTCCCATACTCTCATCTTTAAATGATTCTTATCAATAATCTTAACAAATTCAGTATTAACTCTTTCTGGGAATATTGGATTATTCTCAAATGATGGACCAATAGCCTCTAAATCTAAGTTATCAATTTCATCTAAATATATAACTCCATGAGGATTTCCCATAGATACAGCAGTTATATTATATTTATTTGAATTAACAACACATTCCTCATTAATCATCTCATGATTAAGAGTAATTGGAAGCTTTTTGGGTTCAAATGAGGCAAATCCCATATTTACTGAAACCTTAGTAACCTTATCATTTTCAGTAAATAAGGTTAGATGCTTAATACCTGATAATGTTTCAATATCTATTTCCTTTTTATTTACTATCTTATTATCATATAGGTATTTACCAATACATCTAATGGCATTGCCACACATTTTACCCTCAGAGCCATCTGCGTTAAACATACGCATTCTAGCATCTACGATATCACTTTTCATAATTAATACAACTCCATCACTTCCAACTGAAAAATGACGAGCTGACATTTCTATTGATAATTTATTAGGATCACTTATTGTTTGGTTGAAGCAATTGATATAAATATAATCATTACCACAGCCATGCATCTTAGTAAAATTAATCTTCATATTTACCTCCAAGTGATGCTCTTATGAATTCTTTAAATAGAGGATGTGCAATATTTGGTCTTGATTTAAATTCAGGATGATATTGTACACCTAAGAAGAATTTCATACTTGATATTTCTACTGCTTCAACTAAATTCTCATCTGGAGAAAGTCCGCATAGATTCATACCTGCATTAATAAAATCACTACGATATTTATTATTGAATTCATATCTATGACGATGACGCTCACTAATTAAATCCTTCTTATAAGCATTATAAATAACTGAATTCTTCTCTAATTTACAAGGATAAGCACCTAATCTTAAAGTACCACCTTTTTTAACATCATCTGATTGACCATCTAGATAATCAATAATCTTATATGATGACTTCTCATCAAATTCATTTGAATTTGCGTCTTCCTTCTTTAACACATTCTTAGCAAATTCAATGCACATAATTTGCATACCTAAGCAAATACCAAAATAAGGAACATTATTTTCTCTTGCATACTTACAAGATAAAATCATACCATTAATTCCTCTTCCTCCAAATCCACCTGGAACAATTATTCCATCGATATCAGAGAAGAATGATTCAACATTAGTTGGTGTAATTTCTTCGCTATCTATCCACTTAATATTGATATTAGTGCTTAATGCATATCCTGCATGATGTAATGCTTCAACAACAGATAAATACGCATCATGAAGCTCTACGTATTTTCCAACTAAGGCAATATTTGTAATATGCTTTAGATTTTTAATCTTATTAACCATATCCTTCCATTCAGTAAGATCTGGTTCCTTTGCATTTATTTTTAATTCTCTACATACAATTTTACTTAAATTAGATTCCTCAAGCATTAGAGGTGCTTCATATAGGCAATCTAATGTTGTATTTTCAATTACACAATCTGGCTTAACATCACAGAATAAGGATACTTTTTTAAATATGTTACTATCTGTGATTTTTTCATCTGTTCTTAAAACAATAATATCAGGAGATATACCCATACCTCTTAATTCTTTAACTGAGTGCTGTACAGGCTTAGACTTATGCTCCTTTGATGCCTTTAAATAAGGCACTAGGCATACATGAATATAAAGTGTATCATGCTTATCTTGTTCTCTTCCTATTTGTCTAATTGCCTCTAGGAATGGTTGAGATTCAATATCACCTGTTGTACCACCAATTTCAGTGATAACAATATCAGCGTTAGTCTTCTTTCCAACCTTATAAATAAATTCCTTTATTTCATTAGTTATATTAGGGATATATTGAACAGTTGAGCCTAAATAATCGCCATTTCTTTCCTTAGAAATAACATTTGAAAAAACCTTACCAGTTGTAAGATTAGAATACTTATTTAAATTTTCATCAATAAATCTTTCATAGTGACCTAAATCTAGATCTGTTTCTGCACCATCTTCTGTAACAAAAACCTCACCATGTTGATAGGGAGACATTGTTCCAGGGTCAACATTAATATAAGGATCAAGCTTTTGTGCGGCAACCTTTAAGCCACGAGCCTTTAACAATCTACCTAAAGATGCGGCTGTGATACCCTTACCTAAGCCTGATACTACTCCTCCTGTAACAAATATATATTTACTCATAAAAATCCCCCTAACTAAAATAATCTATTTAATATAATCTTCTATAATTTCACTGGCAATTTTTACCTTGCTTTTTCTTAGATTCATCGCTCTTTTTTCAATATACTTATGAGCTTCATCCTCAGATATATGCTTATGCTCAATTAAAAGCATTTTAGCTGTATTAACAATTCTAATTTCCTCTAAGCGCTCCTTCATATCCTTAGTCTTTTCTCTCATGCTTTCACGCTTCATTCTCGTTACACATAAAAGTCTTAGGGTTTGAAGTAAAATTCCTTCTGAGGTTGGCTTAGTCAATGTTAATATTCCATATTGATATGTTTTATAGTAAACCTCTGATTCAAGCTCAGGCTTTACAAACATTAATACACCACTTATATCTCTTATTGCCTCATCTATCGCAAAGTCCATTCCAAAATCATCTATAACTGGTGAATTAACAATAATAATATCAAAATCTTTTTCAACTAATATTCTTTTTGCTTTTAAAATAGTATCTGATAAAGTTACTTCATAATTATTTAAAGATAAAGCAGATATAATGCCGTTTGCGAAATTTTTAGATGATGATACTAAAAGCACACTAAAAATATCATCTAGCATTATTCCACCTCTACTTTAAATAGTTTTCTAATAATTCATCTGGAATATATTTCTTAACAAAATCTGAATCTTTTGCGATAGCTTTAGCTTCCTTTAATGATGATGGAAGCTTATCTAATTTTTCAATTAATAAACCTGAGGCTTTATTTAAATCAATATCAACTGGACTTCTTAATTCATAATTATTTTTAATTCCATCAAGTGCTGCGTAAATAAGTAAAGTGAAAGCTAAATATGGATTTATAAGAGGATCTGGAGAACGAAGCTCAGCTCTTATAAAATTATCCTTAGCTGCAGGTATTCTTATTAGCTCACTTCTATTTTCACTACTCCATGAAATATATTTTGGAGCCATAAGCTTACCTAAACGCTCATATGATTTTTCATCTCTATTTAAAAATGCAGTAATTTCCTTGATATGCTTTAACACTCCCTCAATTGCAGAATCTAGTTTAGCTCCTGTAACTGAGAAGTTAATATGATAGCCATTACCTGGCTTATCACTAATTGGCTTTGGATCAAATGATGCGAAAAGGCCATTTCTATTTGCTGATGTTTTAACAACTGATTTAAATGTTGTTGCCTCATCTGCAGCTCTTAATGCATCCTGATATCTAAATGCAATTTCGTTTTGACCAGGACCCTCCTCATGATGACTTCTTTCAGGTAAGATATCCATCTCTTCTAAAGTCAAACATATTTCACGTCTAATATTTTCACCCTTATCATCAGGAGCGATATCCATATATCCTGCCTCATCGTAAGGAACACCTGTAGAATTTCCTTCCTCATCTGCCTTAAATAGATAGAATTCTATTTCAGAACCAAAGTGGAATTCTACACCACTTTTTTTAGCATCGTTAATTGCATTAATTAATAGTTTTCTTGTATCACATATAAAATCCTTACCATCAGGCATCTTTATGTCACAGAACATTCTAATAACTTTACCCTCTCTTGGTCTCCAAGGAAGTATTGTTATTGTGTCAGGATTTGGAAATAAGAATAAATCTGACTTGTAGCCTGTTTGGAAGCCATCAATTGCCATTGAATCAATTGATATTCCATACTTAAATGCTTTTTCAAGCTCATGAGGCATTATTGATACATTCTTTTGCTTACCATATATATCAATAAACGCAAGTCTAATGAACTTAATATCCTCTTCCTTAACATATTCTAAAATAGTTTTTAAATCGTACATAAAGTACCTCCTAGAATTATATTATGTGATTAATTATATTTATTTATAATATAATCTGCACAATCAATGCCATCCTTAATGGCAATAACTACTAGTGATTGTCCATTCTTCATATCACCACATACAGATATTTTATCATTATATTTAAAATTATTTAATAAAACTCTGTTACTATTCGCAGATAATTTGTAATTTTTTAAATCCTCATCCTTAGTTCCTAAGAACCCCATAGCGATAATTAGATAATCACAGTCTAAATATTCACGAGTGTTTTCTACATCAACAAGTCTAACTTTTCCACCAACGTTTTCAAATCTTACCTTTTTAATATAGACACCCTTAATCTTATTACCTTCCTTAACTACCTCATCAATTGTAGTTTCATATCTTCTAATGTCCTTATTCATTAGAGTATTAGCCTCTAATACACCATAATCAGTTTTCTTCTTATTTGGATAATTAGGCCAAGGAAGTGTATTTTCTAGTGGTGGCTCTTTTGTGATTTCAAGCTCAATAATTGACTTAGCCTTCTCACGAGCAGCTGTACCACAACAGTCATTTGCAGTATCACCACCACCAACTATAATTACATTCTTATCCTTAAGGTTATATTTAAATTCCTTATTATCAAGTAGATTTCTTGTAGTTTCAGTTAAGAAATCTACTGCGTATACTATACCTTCTGCATCACTATTCTTAGCTTGAAGTGGACGAGCAAGTGATGTACCACATGCAAATACAATGTGATCATACTTCTTATCTAATTCCTCCATAGTGATATCTACACCAATTTTAGTGTTATTAATAAAATGTAATTCACTATCTTCAACACCTAAATTTTTAGCCTCTTCCATATAAAGTAAGATTCCATATGGTATTGGATTTGTTAAAAATAAATACATTGGTAGAAGCTTTATTAAGCCAACTCAGGAAGAAAGAGAATCTGCCGTTAAAATTAAATTAAATGTAATTAAGGAAACTATAGAAAATAAAAGAGTCATTCTAATTGATGACTCAATAGTAAGAGGCACAACAAGTGCTCGTATTATTAAACTACTTAAGGATAATGGTGCTAAGGAGGTTCATTTAAGAATATCATCTCCAGCATTTAAGCACCCATGCTATTTCGGTACTGATATTGATTCAGAGGAAAACCTAATTGCATGTAAATATGATTCAAATGAGGAAATAGCTAAGGTTATTGGAGCTGATTCACTTGCTTATCTATCAATTGATGGAGCACATAGATTAGCCGATAATTCTAAATGCTCATTTTGTGATGGCTGCTTCTCTGGAATCTATCCAGTTGAGCTTCCAAAGAATCAAAAGAAAAATAAATTTGAAGAAAAAATCAAAGAACAAAAGTGAATAAATAATTCACTCTATAAGTAAACTCATATTTTAACGAATTTATATATGAATATATTTCTACATGTTCACATATACTCTATAAGGTATTGTTAGACCTCTACTCATCAAATATGGTATTACCATATCATTTGAGTTACGTTTATATTTTTTAATTATATTTAAAGCGGCATTTATATCAGCATTGATTATTATGCCGTTTTTTCTTTTATATAATCCTCTTTTAATTCTTTTACCACTTCTTGGCTTATCCTTTTCTATTTCATCATTATCATAAAATGATGATACTGATGTATATGATTCATTAATCTCAATTATATTAATTCCATATTCTAATGCCTTTAATATAAGCTTATTCTTAAATTTAGATATTGGTAATGAAATAAATTTCTGATTGGTCTTAGCTTTTCTTTTTCCTTTTAAGCTTTCATTTTTGATTCCACCAGTTTTTATTCCTTTATTCCAACCTACTATTATTTGACTTATATTATTATCTTTAGCTTTATTTAATAATTCTATAACCCCTTTGTTTAAATAATCATTAATATAATTATTATTCTTTCTTCTTAAAGATTCTATTCTTTTTGAAGTATAAATACCATTTGGTAGATTAGATTGTAATTTAGCTAATCTTTTTGATGTTAATTGTATCTTTGATATTAATGATTTACCATCTATTATAAATGATTCATTATTATACATTACACATGATGCTAGATTAGTAACACCTAAATCTATTCCCATTATATTATCATCAATAGGCTTTAATTCATAATCATTATCTTCATATGAAAATTCTATTGTATAATAATCCCCTCTTTTATCAGGTACTATTCTTACCTGATGTATTTTTTTATTTTCTAATAATTTAGGAATTTTAAAAAATATATTAATAGATTCTTTATTCTTATATTCCACAATAAAGCCATTTATCAGTTTATCTTGATAAGTATTACTAAATACTTTATTAGTTCTCATATCATTTGATAATGGTAATTTTAAACATTTATGACCATTATGAATTATTGATCTTACCTGATCTGTATATAATGGATAGAATCCACTCTTAGGTAAATATTTAGGTAATGAACCATGTTTCTTAATAAAATTCATCATATTATTATGAGCACATCTAATAGTACAAATAGATTGATATGTATTTATAATATGAAAATTCTCATTATATTTTAATGTTTTATTTACTTCATAATATGTAGGAATATTATTATGTTCAAAATAATATTGTCTAAGATAATATAAAGTGGCATTATATAAATTCTTTGATATTCTACATAATAGCCTTAACATATTAATTTCATTTATAGATGCTTTATAATGATATTTTAATGTCTTAAATCTCATTTTTTTCACCTCCATTTCTACATTAATATTATACCATAAAAACAGCACAAAATCCATTAGGTGAGCCGTTTTTCTTTTTGATAAAATTCGTGTGAAATAGGGTTATAAATGATGTGTTTTGAAAAAATTTTGAGAAAAATCAGTAAATATTTAAATGAAAGTGTGGATAGAATTTCCTAATAAATAAAAAAGGCGGATAATCCGCCTAATTTATTAGAATTTAACAAGTGCGTATAATTTCTTACCTCTTCTAATTACGATGAATTTCTCTTCAATAGCATTTGTCTTATCAAGTACAAATTCCATATCAGTAACCTTTTCACCATTAATTAGAACAGCACCATTTTTAATGAATTCTCTTGCTTCTCTATTACTTGATGCAAGCTTAGCCTCAACTAAGCCTTGGATTAATGTTTGGCCCTTTCCTTCAATTGAAGGTAGGTCATTAAAGCCCATTTCAATTTCCTTAGCAGTTAATGACTTAATATCTCCTGAGAATAACGCCTCACTAATCTTTATAGCCTCATCGTAAGCTTCCTTACCATGAATAAATGTAATAACCTCTTTAGCTAAAGCCTTATGAGCTTCTCTTAGATGAGGAGCCTCTTGATTCTTACGTTCTAATTCTTCAATTTCTTCTTTTGATAAGAATGTTAAGAACTTTAAGTAATCAATAACTTTTGAATCCTCAGAGTTAATAAAGAATTGATACATCTCATATGGAGATGTCTTTTTAGCATCTAGCCATACTGCCTTACCATTTGTTTTACCGAATTTTGTACCATCGCTCTTAGTTAAAAGTGGCATAGTAAATCCGTATACTTCTTTTCCTTCTTTTCTTCTTACTAAATCAATACCAGCTGTGATATTACCCCATTGGTCTTGACCAGCAACCTGAAGTGTTACATTCTTTTCCTTATTTAAATACCAGAAGTCTAATGCTTGTAGGATCATATATGAGAATTCAGTAAATGTAATACCTGAATCTAAACGTCTAGCAACGATATCCTTTTGAAGCATTAAGTTAACATTGAAGTATTTACCATAATCTCTTAGGAAATCAATAATATTAATCTTTCCTAACCAATCTCTATTGTTAACAACCTCAAAGCCAAATAGCTTTTCAGCTTGTGCCTTTAAACAGTTAAAGTTATGATCAACAGTTTCATATGTAATCATAGGACGCTCACTATCTGGTTTAGGGTCACCAATTAAACCTGTACCACCACCAACAAGTAAAATTGGATGATGTCCTGCTTCCTTTAATCTTTTACTAATTAAGAAGCTTGAAAAGTGACCAATGTGAAGTGAATCACCAGTTGGGTCTGTACCTATATAGAAAGTCATTCCACCCTTATTTAGCTTTTCCTTTAATGATGGATCAGATACATCCTTTATTAAGCCTCTCCATTCTAATTCTTCAAAAATACCCATAATAATTTCTCCTTTTTAATAAAAATAAAAGTCCTTAGAAAATCTAAGGACGAAATAAACCGCGGTACCACCTTAGTTCTATATCGAATGATATAGCACTTTAATGCATAGTCTTCATAAGTTGTATTTCGTTATAATACCAAATACCTATTTCCACCAGCATAGGCTCTCTATGATTTAAATAATATAACTACTTGGGTCTTAATCACTAGACTATTTAATATCTTTTGTTGTTTTTCTTAATACTAATCTATATGGTAATAAGATGTTGTTTTCAGTAACTTCTTCATTTTTCATGATCTTAG
Organism: Acholeplasmatales bacterium; assembly: GCA_016280975.1. Lineage (GTDB taxonomy): Bacteria > Bacillota_I > Bacilli_A > Acholeplasmatales > Anaeroplasmataceae > Anaeroplasma. The sequence goes on from JAEEHU010000063.1 coordinate 10,649, forward strand.
TTAGAAGTCTCATTGAAACAGCACCAATATCATACACCGGACAATCAACGCATGTCAAGTTAGGACGTGATAAAATTGCGTATTTTGTATTTTGTAAGCCAACTACCTCAATATTATCTGGAACCTTATATCCAGCTGAGATAGCAACATTTATAAAGCTTACTGCAATTGAGTCTCTAACAGCGATTAATGCTTCAATTTCATTATTCTTTAATAATTCAGTGAAATGTAGTGTATTAATAGAAACATCACCACTAGTTCTAACAATGTTAGCCTCTAAGCCTGCTTCCTTCATAGCCTTTTCATAGCCTGCAAGTTTTCTACCATTGATAGCATATCTATGTGTTGTTGTTGCAAAGAATACTTTCTTCTTTCCACTAGATAATAATTTATTAGTAACATCATATGTTGCTTGTTCATAATCTATAGCAACAGATGGAATTGACTTTTCTTCATAGCATGCATTACAAAGTACAACTGGAATTTGAGCATCTTGAATATGATTTAAAACTAATTCCATCTCCTCTGGATTTAATTCATCATTTAAAAATAAGATACCATCTACTTGTTCTGCAACTACTCTACGCATAACTTCCTTCTTGTCTGATTCCTCATCCATTGAGAATAATTTAACTGCGTAATCATATTTTTGTGCAATATCGATAATACCACCAACTAATTGGCTTGTTGCTGCACGAGATATGTCAGATACAATAATACCAACAGTTGTAGTCTTTCTACTTGCTAAACCTTTTGCAATAGCATTTGGTCTATAACCTAATTCTTTAATAGCTTTTAATACCTTTTCTCTCGTCTCTGGATTAACCTTTTCTGGGTTATTCATAACACGGCTAACTGTAGCAAGAGAAACCTTTGCTGCACCAGCAACATCATAAATAGTTGTATTTGCCATTGTCTCACCTCAATCAAAAAGCAAAGTAATTATAACATATGGAATTAATTTTTTCAATGTTTTCATGGTCGTTTTTTGAAATCGTTTTTACGTCTTAACTAAGGGTTTTTTTGAAAATTATAGCCAATTTTTAAGACATAAGTTAACATTTGTTTTCATAAATTTTCATAAAATATATTACTAATTCACTAAATCATTAACTACATTATTAACTAATACTTCTATTTCACTTGGATTTTCAGTATCTACCAAATACATCTTTTTAGCATTCTCATATGGAATCTCTAAAGGTAGATTATTATTTGATTTAGTTATCTTAATTAAGAATCTATCATCATAGATTCCACCAAATAATATTCCATCCTTATATAAAAGATATTCTCCCATCATCTTTTTATAAGTGATACTATCTAAATTTCTTAATAGATCTAAAACATATTTTAAATAATCCTTACTGCTTGCCATAATACCACTCCCAAAATTACCATAATTTTATTTATTATATAATATTTAGTTTTTAACTTAAATAATAAGATTTCAATTATCGACTTTTTCTTAGAAAAATGGTATAATTAACTCATAAAGGAAGTTGTAAATATGATGAAATTTATTGTGTCGAAATTACAACTTAATAAAAAAAATTACTCCATTGCTGATATAGCAGTGGAGTTTTCTTTTTGAGAAAAATAAGGAGGAAATCGCATGAAAAATGAACTTAAAAAGAACAATTTTGAGAAAGATTATTTTGATGATCTTAGTAAAATTAAAGAAACTATTAGACAAAACCAAAATAAAGCTATGGTTTATGTTAATAGCCAAATGATATTAACCTATTATGAAATAGGTACAATCATAAACCAAAGAAAAACTTGGGGAAGTAAATATATACAAAATTTAGCTAATGATTTAAACGAATATGGCAAGAGATATTCATTAAGAAATCTCCATTATATGTCACAAATAGCATCTAATTACAATTATAATGAAATTATGCAGCAACCTGCTGCACAAATTCCATGGTATACTTTAGTTGAGATTACAATGAAATCTAAATCTCATGAAGAAATGTTATGGTATATTAACGCTACATATAAAAATGGATGGAGTAGATCTATGGTTTTAAATCAAATAGCTATGAAATCATATGAGCGTTCACTAATTGAACCATCAACTTCTTCTGCTGTTAAATCTGATGATTTATCTAGTGAATTATTTAAAGATACTTATGTCTTCGATTTTTTAGATAAAGATAATATTAAAAATGAGAAAGATTTAAAGAACCAAATGGTAGATAATATTATTAAATTTTTAAATGAACTAGGACCAGGATTCTCTTTAGTAGGTAAAGAACATAAATTACAAACACCTACTAATGAGGAATTCTATATTGATTTATTGATGTATCATATAAAAATACATTGCTATGTAGTAATTGA
>JAEEHU010000009.1 GCA_016280975.1 Acholeplasmatales bacterium
GAGATTTCAGGCTTTGAAGGAGTAGCTGCCTCAGCCTTTTCCTTTTCTTCTTCAGCCTTTAATACAATATCAAGTACATCCTTATTTACATCAAGACGCTTAAATAGAATTTCGCAATTAGAAACTAAATAAGATGCTTCCTTACCAAATTCTAGATCCTTAAAATCAGTTAGCTTAGTACCTAATGCTTCATATACCTTAGCTGATGATGTTGGAATTGCAGGCTCTAATAATACAGATGCAATTCTTATAGCTTCTAATAGATTATATAATACATTCTTTAATGTATCCTTATTAGCTTCATCCTTAGCTAATACCCATGGTTGAGTTTCATCAATGTACTTATTAGCATTTCTTAATGCCTTCATAACCTCTTCTAAAGCATCTGCAACCTTATATTGATCCATTAGCTTTTTATACTTATCTATTGCCTCAGTAAATGACTTAATTAAATTATCATCAAATTCAGTCTTTGATGCCTTAGTAATCTTTTCATCACCAAAATATTTCTTAACCATTGAAATAGTTCTAGATACTAAATTACCATAAGTGTTTGCTAAATCTGAATTACTTCTTTCGCATACTAATTCATATGTTAGGTTACCATCTGATGCGAATGGGATTTCATGTAATACATAATATCTAACTGCATCAACACCAAAAATACTAGTTAATTGGTCAGCATAAATTACATTACCCTTTGATTTACTCATCTTATTATGGTTCATTAAAATCCAAGGATGACCAAATACTTGCTTTGGAAGTGGAATATCTAAGCTCATTAGCATAATTGGCCAGTAAATTGTATGGAATCTTAGGATATCCTTACCAATTAAATGAATATCTGCAGGCCAGTATTTATTAAATGTCTCATCTGATGGCTTATTAAAATGATAGCCTAAGCCAGTTATATAGTTAATTAAAGCATCAATCCAAACATAAACTACATGCTTAGGATCAGACTTAACCTTAATTCCCCAAGTGAATGATGTTCTTGATACACATAGATCAGGAATAGGATTCTTTAAGAAATTATTAATCATTTCATTCTTTCTTGATTCAGGTTGAATGAAATCAGGATTATTGTTGATATATTCTAATAATCTAGGTCTATACTTTTCAAGCTTTAAAAAATAGCATTCCTCACTATTTTTAGAAACCTTAGAACCACAATCAGGACAGCATCCATCAACTAAATCCTTCTCCATGAAATAAGATTCACAAGATACACAGTAATATCCTTCATACTTACCCTTATAGATATCACCCTTAGCAAGCATCTTTTCAAATGCGTTAGCTACCTCTTCTTCATGATATGGATCAGTTGTTCTAATGAAGTGATCATAATTAACATTCATTAGCTTATAAGTATCCTTTAATTCTTGAGATACCTTATCAACATGCTCCTTTGGTGTGATTCCCATTTTTTCAGCCTTTTGTTGAATCTTTTGGCCGTGCTCATCAGTACCAGTTTGGAAACGTGTATCGTATCCATCCTTTTTCTTATATCTTACGATTGCATCAGCAAGTATTGCTTCATATACATTACCAATATGAGGTTTAGAGGATGTATACGCGATTGCTGTTGTTAAATAAAATTTTTTATCCATAAATATCACTCCTTCATAAGTCAATAATTAAAGCCCTAATTACTTAGGACTTTAACACTAACTAAAATTTAGATATAAATTCTTGGATAGAATAAGCTTGCTTTCTTACCCAAGGTACTACATTTTGTAAAATCTTCATCATTGGTGCAGAAAGTAAACATAGCATCAATAAGAAAATCTTATATGTAGTAGATAATTCAGTTACCATTCCACCCTTAGTTGAAATTATATTATTTGGTGAAATAATATAATCAGTAATAGTACCACCTAAAACTAAATTATTACTATTACTACTCTTATGTGGATTAAGCTCATTACCATTATATGAATAGTTTGTATAATAGCCATCTATAATATAGTATCCTGCTTGAGTTACTTCTATTGATGGAGCGAATTGCGAATTATCAAGTGTCGCCTTTGTTGCGACATTATTAACAATAGTATTAATGCCAGATATCTGAGATAGTCTATAATATGATTCACCTTTTAATACTGTTACATATAAAGAATCATTACTATTATTAACATCAATTGCACCATTTACGCCATAATATTCTGAGAAGTCATTTTCATCAAAGCCTTCAAATATTAAATCTACCTTTGCATTTTGATTAAATGTATCTGCTGTAAATGTATATTCTGTAGTTCCATCATTATAAATATATGTATTTGTTAAAGCTGAATGAGCTGCAAAATTATCAGTAATATCATTATTATCCTCATCAACTACCTTATTATATCTATAAACCTCTTTTGATTGTTTATAGTACTTATAGAATTCCTTTTGTCCATTTTCAAGTTCTCTATAAATTGTATAATTTGGATTTTTAACATCCTGAATAACAGTATCTTGCTTTAAACCATATAATTCAAAAATTGTAACAGTTGTATCTACTGCATTAAAGTAAACATTCATTCTAGTTTCTTCATTATGAGTATTTCCACTTGTTGAAATTGATGGAATTGATACCTTATATGTATCATTTGCATCATATGTTCCATCAGTATAAGTCTTATAAATCTTCTTACCATTAATTAACAAGTCTAAAGTTTCTGGATCAATAGTAATATCAAGCGATTTATTAGAATTAATAACACTTGTTTCAGCTTTATATTTTCCATCAGTTGGCATCATGCCATCAATTATATATTCACCATCTTTTAATTCTACAGTAGGTAAAATTGAATATTGGCGAACTGCATCTGTTGAATTATAGTTTCCATATTTAATTTCAAAATTATAATATGAATTTGATTTTGTTAATGTTGTATATAAAGGTACAACTGTTTCTCCAACCTTAATTGATAAATTACCCTTATTATCAGTTACAATTGAACTTTCTATATCATTATAATAATTTCCATTGAATGCTTCATATGAATTAATTAAAAATCCACCTAAATATACATGGCCAAACTTATCATAAGATAATGATGGAATATTAATTTGAGCATCAATCATCTCGCCATTAATAGCATAATACATTGTTGAATCATTATTTCCAGTTGAATCATCATATCTAGTTAATGTTATAGTTTGATAGTTATTGTTTGTTTGAAGTGTTGATACCACTCCATCTACAACATAATAATTACTCTTTGATATTTCAACAGACGGATACTGATTTACATATTCTGTTGTTATAGATGGTGAATAATATTCTGAGAATTTAAATATAGGCTTAAACTCTAATAGCTGTGGAAGAATCATAATTGCGAATATGAATACACCATAGCATACCATATATAGCCACTTGTGAATTGCTGTAAATGGCTTACAAGCATCATATAAAACAACTAAACATGTATGAGTTGCAGATATTACAATAATTGTTGATAAGCTTAGTGAATCTAAGTTTAATTCTCCTGATAGCAAGAATACTATCATAGAAATAATCAATATAACTATCGCTCCCGGCAGAGCTTTTTTAATGACGTTATGCATGAACCTACCTTGAACAGGATTATTATTAGGTTCATTTACTAAGATTAATGATGGTAAGCCTATCGCCATAGTATCAATAATAATTAATTGAATAGCTGAAATAGGATATGTACCATTAATTAATGCTTGAATTGCTAGGAATAATGAGAAGATAGTCTTAGTTAAGAATAATGATGCAACACTAGTTACATTATTAATAACTCTTCTACCTTCAGCAACTACCTGTGGCATTGAGCCAAAGTTATTATCAAGTAATACTAAGTGTGAGCAATTTCTTGAAGCATCAGATCCAGATGCTAAAGCAATAGAGCAATCTGCTTCTCTTAAAGCTAGAATATCGTTAACACCATCACCAGTCATCGCAACAGTTTTACCTGCGCTCTTAAGTGTTTGAATAATTAATTTCTTTTGATTTGGTGAAACTCTACCAAATACAGTATAACGAAGTGCTGCTTTTACAACATCTTCATCACTCATACCATCAAGTGATATATATCTATCTGCATTTTCAATACCAGCACGCTCTGATATCTTTGATACAGTAATAGGGTTATCACCTGAAATAACTCTAACTGATACACCTGATTCTTTGAAATATCTAATAGTATCAATTGCATCAGGTCTAATATTATCTTCAATTAAAATCATTGATACAACTGTTGGTGTTGCATCTGGTAATTGTTCATTATAAATTGTTCCTTCTCTATGAGCTAAGCATAGAACACGGAAACCAATCTTAGCATATTTTTCAACATCTTTTGCTACTTTTTTGTATTCTTCATTTAATACAAATTCAGGAGCACCTAAGATAAATGTTCCATATTTATCAAATGTAACTGCTTGATATTTTCTTTGAGAAGAAAATGGAATCTTGGCAGTAAATTTCATTGATTTACCTAAACCAAATTTAGCCTCTAATGCTTGGCTTGTAAGGTTTTGGTCATGAAGTGCATTTAAAATAGCAGAAACTATGTTTCTTGTTGCAAGACCAGAAATAGTATTATAGTCGATTACATTTTTAACGACCATTGTACCATCTGTTATAGTACCTGTCTTATCTAGACAGATACAATTAACTCTTGCAAGCATTTCAATACAGTATAATTCTTGAACTAATACATTCTTTTTACCAAGTCTAATAACACCAACGCCCAGTGCTATTGATGACATTAGGAATAATCCTGATGGAATCATACCAATCATCGCACCAGCAGTTCTTCTTATTGAAGTTGTATAATCGACTCCATTCTTTAAAAACATAATTAAGAATAAAGATATACCAATTACAACAACTGGAATAGACATAATCTTAATAATCATATTAAGTGAAACTAATAAATCACTCTTAGGTTTTTTATAAACCTTAGCTTGTCCACTTAAATGCTCGATATAATTATCTTTTCCAATCTTATCAACTCTTGCAGATACCTCGCCTGATACAATATAAGATCCTGAATATAATACATCTCCAACTTTCTTAATAATTGCATCTGATTCACCTGTTAAAAGTGATTCATTTACTTCAACTTGACCTTCAATAACAATTGAATCTGAACAGATTTGATCTCCTGCTTTTAAAATGATTAAATCATCAAGTACAATTTCATCTGTTGCAACTTCCTTTTCGACTCCACCACGTTTAACTATAACAGTTGGAGCACTCATTAATGTTAATTCATCAATAATCTTTTTAGCTCTAATTTCTTGAACAATACCGATAACGATATTAATAGTAACGATTAATAAGAATGTTAAGTCAGTAATTGCACCTACAGAAATTAATAAGCCTGCAATAATGAAAATTAAAATATTAAAGAATGTAACAACGTTAGTAAAAATGATTCTACCAATTGATTTTGATTTCTTACCATCATTTCTATTAACTAATTCATCTAATATTCTTTGTTCAACTACTTCATTAGGAAGACCATTTTCAGGGTCTGTTTCATATCTAACTAATGTAGAAGGATTTTTCTTTAAATATTTTCTATGAGCCTTAATCTTCTTTTCAAGCTCACGTCTTAATTTTTTCTTTTCCTTCTTTTCAGCTTTTTCAGCTTTCTTTAATTCCTTTTCACTTTGAACTAGTATTTCTTCTGAAATCTTAGCCTTTTCTTGGTCATAAGGTATATGAATAAGCTGATCAGAATCAGTTGATTCCTCTTTTTCTTCCTCTTCAGCCTCATCTGATTCATTCTCATCTTGATCAGTTGATTCACTAGAAGATTCATCTTCTATAGTTTCTTCTTTTTCTATAGTTTCATCAGAGGCATCATCTGCTTTTTGATCTTCATCAGCGCCCTTATTAAGATATTCAATTAATTCCTCTTCATTTAGGTCATCTAAATTTGGATTCTTAGTCACAGATTTCACCCCTTACTTTAATAATAATATCGATAAGCTCTTCGATTCTCTCTACCTGATTTGATAAGCTTAAATAGCCAAACATAGCCTCAAATCCAGTAGCATCTAGGTAATCTTTTAGCTCAATATTTTTTCTTGTTGTATTAACGTGAGAATTTCTTCCTCTTTTATAGTATAACAATTCTTCATCAGTTAATAAATTATTATTTATTAAATAATGTAGTATTTTCGCTTGATTTTTACCACTAGTAAACTTAACTGTCTCTTTATGAAGCTCATTTACCTTTGTTTTTCCTAAAGAAACAACATATTTTCTTATGTAAATTTCATATACACTATCACCAATATAGGCAAGTGTAAGGCCATTTAATAATTTATAATCCATTACAATATTTTCCACTCAACTAATTTTTGACGATACTTATCTGCAAGCTCAAAGTCCTTGTTGATTCTAGCATCGTTCCATTTAGTATAGGCATCAAGCTCCTCATCATTCATCTTCTTAACGAATAAATTAATTCCTAATACCTCTAAAATTTTACTAAATGTATTAAACTTTAATACTAATGTATTATAGTCCTTACTTCTTAATGAAGTATTGATATCCTTTACGATTTGAGTAATTAATGTTAAGACATTTTGAACATTGAAATCTTGATTCATATATTCCTTAAACTTCTCAATGTCTTCATTAACTAATCCATCATTTGAAATCTTTTGGTATTGAAACTCATATAAGGCTTGCTTATATGTTCTTTGCCACTTTTCGTATTCCTTCTTATATTGATTTAATAAATCTTCACTATATTGAATAATACTTCTATATGGAGAGAATAAAATTAATGATCTTAAAATCATACCTGCTTCTTTATTCTCTAAGTCCTTAACATAAATAACATTTCCTAAAGACTTACTCATCTTAGCACCAGCTAAATCCAGTCTTCCAACATGAATCCAATACTTAGCTAAATGATTATGATATAGCGCATTTGATTGAGCAATTTCATTTTCATGATGTGGGAACTTTAAATCCATACCACCGCCATGAATATCAAGTACATCACCAAATAGCTTATGGTTCATAACAACACATTCAGTATGCCATCCAGGTCTACCTTCACCAAAAGGAGACTTCCATTTAATACCTACATCAGTATTTTTCCATAATGCGAAATCAAGTGGGCTTTCCTTTTTATCATTAACTGAAATTCTCGCACCACTTTCTAGATCTTCAGATACTTGATTAGATAAAATGCCATAATCCTTTACTTTATTTACTCTAAAAAATACATCGCCATCAACGTTATATGCGTAGCCTTCTTCAATTAATTTTTGAATAAAATTAATCATTTCCTCAATATAATCTGTTGCGTGAGGAATTAAATCAGGCTTAGAGCTACCTACTTCTTTTACTGAATCAAAATAAGCATTCTCAAAGAAAGTAGCTACTTCCTTTTCAGTCTTATTAGTTTCTAAAGCCTTATTGATAATCTTATCATCAACATCTGTAATATTTGATGCATATGTAACCTCATAGCCTAAGAATTCTAAGTATTTCTTTAGCATATCATAGAAGATTACAGGTCTTGCATTACCGATATGAATATAGTTATAAACTGTAGGTCCACAGACATACATATTTACCTTATTTCCATTCATTGGCTTGAATTCCTCAAGCTTATTTGTTAGTGAATTATATATCATTAATCCCATAAAAAATCACTCCCTATATAGTGGAAAAAGAGCACAAGGCTCTACTTTTCCTAAAAAATTATTATTTTTATTTTAGCTTAATTGATCAATATATGCAGCAATAAAACCTTCAACAATACTTTGATCTGTTTGAGTTGTTCTATCTGCA
>JAEEHU010000010.1 GCA_016280975.1 Acholeplasmatales bacterium
AAGACCCATAAGAACTTCTTCTGATTTTTTCTCACCAATTAATATTCTTCCACGATATTTATCGCTTGAAAATATTACACTTTCATTAAAATAAAAGGCACTAGTCTTGGCATATTCATCCTCTAGCTCAAGCTCTAAAGTATATTTGCCACCAGCCTTAACCTTCTTTTCATAATGCTCATAGAATTTCTTTATTTCCTTTTTGAATGCACCCTCACCATTCATACCGATAACACGATATTTTAATTCAAGGACATCAAAGAAATTCTTATTAATAGCATCAGATGATTTTATTTCTAAATCATTTAAAAGACAAGTAGAGATTTCCTTTACTCTATCCTTTCTATCAAGCATTACATAATACTTAGTTTCATCAAGTGATTTAGTTAATTCTCTTTGGAAGCTTTCATTTGAGAATATATTATCCATTGATAGGAATAATATTACAAATACTGTAAGTTCAATTAGAAGCATACCAACATAAGTTAAAATTAAATAAATCTCATTACCTGTATTTTTTATTTCATTAAAGAAAACTAAAAGTGCTGTTGAGGCAAATGTTAGAAATATAGAAACTAATAATTTAGTTAATGCCATTCTTCTTCTAGTTAAGGATTGCATTAAAATAACTAAAACTAAAAGTCCAGATAATACAAGAGGTATTATTGGACTTTGACTAATATATTCTACCATCCGAATAATTCACTCCCGTATGACAATATAATAATAAGTGCTGTAATAAATATTGCAATTACAAATACGATAATAGGCTTTACTACCTTATTTGGATTTGGTTGATCATTTGATGATCTAAGTAGTAAAGAGAATGGAGATGTAATTAATTCTAAAATGAAGTTTAAAACCTTTTTTACTTTCATGATTACTACCTCCTATTATAACTTTCCTAAGTATGTATTTAGATAATCAAGTAGATCGTTTTTATTATCAAGCTCCTTCATGAAGCCTTGGTTAGCAACGTGAACTCTACCTGTTTCCTCTGATACGATTATTGTAAGTGAGTCTGTGATTTCAGAAATACCTACACCAGCTCTATGTCTAGAACCGATTGTCTTATCTAAAGATTGATCTTGAGTTAATGTATAGTAAGCAGCGGCACAGATTATTTTATTTCCTCTAATGATAACACCACCATCATGTAGTGGAGAGTCTTTGATAAATATTTGTTCAAGTAACTCTTTAGTTATATCTGAGTTAAGAGTAATCGCTCTTTCTGCATATTGTTCAAGTGAAATATGTTGTTCAATTGTAATTAAGGCACCAACCTTAACCTGGCTCATATCAAATACTGCATCTGCGATAGCTTCAATTGTTGCCTGAGTAGATGAAATATTAACACTTCTACTACCCTCTTGATGCTTATGATATTCCATTAATCTTCTTAATTCAGGTGCTAGTATTATTGCACTAAAGATAATATATGCATCCATTACAACCTTATAAATGCTTGCTGCAGTTTTAAGTCCTGCATATTTTGAGAATAGATAAATTGCAATCAAAATAGAACCAATGATTCCTAAATATAAAGCCTTTTTAAACTTCACTGCTAAGAATACAGCGAATGACACGATTAATAAGACTAAAAATGAATCAACGATAATTGATGCTATTAGATTATTTGCAAAAAAATCTGATATTACATTAAACATATAATCAACTCCATTTTTAAATAAAACAATACAAATATATTATACACTATCTATCTTTTACTATAAAGAAAAAATCGAAATAAAAAAAAGAAAATCCTAGATATAATCTAGGATGTGAATTGTGTAGCATTATAAAGCCCCATAATTGCTTGTGTTATAAAGTAGGCAATTATTATTGCAAGAATAACCTGAGCTATTCTTATAGCTACTATTTTACCTTGCTTAAATAAGCGTTCAAAATTTGAATTTAAAACTATAAAATAGGCAATTAATGCGCTTATTAGAAATACTGTAGTATATACAAGATTATAAACGTTAATCATTCATATACCTCTTTTAGAGATTTAATATCTCTTTTCTTTTTGCCTCATATTCCTCTTCTGTAATTAAGCCAGCCTCGTATAATTCCTTAAACTTAGTTAATTCTGCCTCATAATCAACATCTTCTTGAGGCTTTGCTTGAGGTTGAGAATATTGAGATGGCATACCAAAAGATTGTGGTTGTTGATATGCAGGTTGAGAAGGTTGATTATAATTCATATAGCCACCAGTAGGTCTTGCCTTATTTAATTCAGAACCAATAGCTGCAATAACAAGTGCTCCAAATACTAATGCAACAAAGCCAACAGCGTTAATAATAATTGGCCATAATGGGAATGTTGACATTGCATCAACCCACATATAGTAAAATTGAGGATTAATATCTGCTGCGAATACTGCAACTCCTAAACCTGCAGAGTAGCCATAGTATGAATAGAATACTATACGTCCAACTAGAAGTAAGCCTGCAATCATAATGAATGCTGCTGTACCTCCGCCTACCTTCTTCTTTGGATAGCCGTTATTTGCTCCTGCAACAAAGGCATTAACACCATTTTTAAACTTACCAAACATAATCATTGCGAAAATGAAGCCAATTACCTCAATTACACCAACTGTAATAAAGAATGGATCAATTGCACCTCCAGCTTGTGCAATAGATAAAACTACTGTAACTAGAATACAAATTGTATAAACTATTTGGAATAATATCATAAATACTATTCCTGCTTTTATTAAACCCAAGGCTCCTTTACCTGCGCCAGGCTTTTTACCTGATAGGAATAGGAATAATAATCCTAATCCAGCTAATAATCCGCCGATACTTCCAACTATATATTCAACTATAGCGAAATAGTGCGTAACTGATTGGAATACAATTAAGCCCCAATATGCTAAAGTCACTACAGCTGCGAGTAATACTAATGGATTACCTGCTACCCTAGCTGTTGCGCCTTGAATGCTATTTTCTCTTTCTTCCATAAAAATACCTCCATAAGGTTTATTCAAGTAATTATATCATAGTTAGAAAAAACGGTCAAATTAAAAGGGTCAAACCCTTTAGTTTAACCCCTAATGTGAACTACTCGGCAATTGAATTACCAAGCATCGATTACGTGATGATTTTTCATCACTCCTCAGGGCTGTCCCAGCCCAATACTGCTACCAATTAAGGTTACACAGATACGTTTATTACAGTTGGATTAGATAGTCCTTTTATTGGCATAGGTATTTCTATGCCTTTTTCCTTTTTATATATTCTCATAATATTATAAGCTCCTACAGAATCAGAATTATATATTATATTATCTTCTTTATATAGTCCTCTTTTAATTCTTTTAGATTTATTATAATATTCTTTTGATACATCAACTGATGTTGGTGAACATCCAGATGAAT
>JAEEHU010000064.1 GCA_016280975.1 Acholeplasmatales bacterium
ACCAGTTTTTGAATGAGCAGTTTCTGTTAAGAATCTTGGTAATACAGGAACATTTAATTCATATAGAATATGTGCAATTCTATATGTGAATATTGCTGTAAATCCAGGATAGCATAATATTATTTCTACTGGTGATTTACAAGCAGGGTCTCCATCAAACATAGCTTGAATATCTGTTTTTAATAATCTATCTACCTCAGGAATTGCCTCATAGAACTTACAAACGATATCATCCTTATCTAAAGTTTCCTTTGTAAGCTTTTCGATTCCAGATAGCATTCTCTTTAAATAGAACTTTACTGATGAACTTTTTTCCTCTAAATAATCATCTAATGTGGCAAATTTTTCAACATAGCCTGGGAAGAATAATCCTTTAATATTAATTAAGAACTTCTTTATATCAGCATAATCCACAGCTTCGCCATGCTTCTGTTCTGCCTTCTTAGACATTAACCAATCCTTATAACTTTTCATATAAAACTACCTCATTTAAATTATATAATAATTTTAAATCATAAAAAATATCTTATTAAGAATAATTTTAATATTAAATGAGAAAAAAATAAATAAAAATATATATTTTTATAGTATAATAAATCGGGTGTGAGGTATTTATATGAAAATTATTGAACCAGAAACAATAACTAAAGAAGTTTCAAGATTATGTATTGAAGCTGCCACATACATTGAAAATGATGTTCTATCATGCTTAAGAAAAGCTATGAACAATGAGGAAGGATTATCAAAAGAAATACTGTCTCAAATCATTGAAAATGATGAATTAGCAGCTAAAGAAAATGTTCCTATGTGTCAAGATACAGGTATTACTGTAGTATTTGTTGAAATAGGAAATGAAGTTCATATAAATGGCGATATCTACGATGCTATTAATAAAGGAATTAGTGATGGCTATACAAAGGGCTATTTAAGAAAGAGTGTTGTTAAATCACCTCTTAATAGAGTAAATACTAAGGATAATACACCAGGTATCATCCATGTTAAATTTACTTTAGGAGATAAATTAAAAATAACAATATGTCCTAAGGGTGCTGGTTCTGAAAACATGTCTAAAGTGAAAATGTTAGTTCCAGCAGATGGAATCGATGAAATAAAGAAATTCGTTTTAGATACAGTTAAAGAGGCTGGTGGTAGACCATGTCCTCCACTTGTAGTTGGTGTTGGAATTGGTGGAGATATTGAAAAGGCAGGATTAATTGCCAAAGAAGCTCTTCTTCGTCCAATCGATGATGAATCAAGTGATCCTGATGCTAATAAGCTTGAAAAGGAATTATATAAAGAATTAAATGATTTAAGAGTTGGTCCAATGGGCTTAGGAGGAAAGACTACTGCTCTTGCAGTAAAGGTTAATCTATATCCTTGTCACATTGCGTCTTTACCAGTGGCAGTAAATATTCAATGCCACGCATCACGTCATAAGGTGGTGATTCTATAATGAGAATTGAAATACCTAAGGATTTAGATAAATTAAAGGAATTACATGCAGGTGATGTAGTTGAATTAACTGGTGTAATTTATACATCTAGAGATGCTGCTCATTTAAGAATGGAACAAATGATGAAAAATGGCGAGGAGTTACCTGTTGATTTTAGTAATTCATTCATTTATTATGCAGGTCCAACCCCTACTAAGCCAGGTAATGTCGTTGGTTCTATCGGACCTACAACATCATCAAGAATGGATAAATTTGCTTATATGATGCCAAAGATGAATGTACTTGCAACTATTGGTAAGGGTCCAAGAGATAATGATTGTGTTAAAACTTATATAGACAATAAAATATTGTATTTTATTACAACTGGTGGTTGTGGTGCACTACTTGCTAAATCAGTTAAAAAAGCTCAAGAAATCGCATTTTTTGATTTAGGTCCTGAATCTATTAAGAGGTTAGAGGTTGATGGATTTAAAATGATTTTAGCAATTGATGCTTATGGCAATAACATATTTGATAGGAGAGATTAATATGGATGCAAATGAATTAAAGGAAAAGAGTTTAAAGCTTCATGAAAATGGTGGAAAGCTTGAAATCAAATCTAAAGTTAAAGTTGAAAACCAAGCTGATTTATCTTTAGCATATACTCCAGGTGTAGCATATGTATGCAAGGAAATCGAAAAAGATAAAGAATTAGCTTATAAATATACTTCTAAGTCTAATATGGTAGCAGTTATTACAGATGGTTCTGCCGTACTAGGATTAGGAAATATTGGACCTTATGGTGCCATTCCTGTAATGGAAGGTAAATCAATATTAATGAAAGAATTAGCAGGTGTTGATTCTATTCCACTATGTTTAAAGACTCAAGATGTTGAAGAAATTATTAAAACATGTAAGATTTTAGAGCCAACATTAGGTGCTATTAATCTAGAAGATATTTCAGC
>JAEEHU010000065.1 GCA_016280975.1 Acholeplasmatales bacterium
AATAACGCACCTATTGATAGAAATATGTCTATTAAGGATGCTATTGAAATGGGAAGACAAGGCCAATTCCCTGAGCGTATGCATGAGGAAGAAAAGCCTGTTAAGCTTGCTGATATTAAGCCTATGGGTAATGATTATACAAATTATAGTATTCCATTTAGAAACCTATTTAAGGAATCAGAGGGTGGAAATGATACAAGACCTGCATGGCTTGAAGAGAAGCAAGAGATTATTAATAGCGTACTTCAATCATTTAATATTGATGGTGAGGTAATAGACTTTATTAAGGGTCCTGCCTTCACATTATATGAAATATCACTAGAAAATGGTGTTAATGTAAAGAAGATAACTCAAATTAAGGATAACCTTACAATGAGCTTAGCTGCTAAATCATTACGTATTATGGCTCCAATTCCAGGTAAAACTACAGTTGGTATTGAAGCACCAAATGATGTTGCAGATACTGTAGCGTTTGGTGATATTTTAAGTGAAGAATTTGTTAATGATGGTAAGCCTTTAAATGTAGCACTTGGTAAGCATATTGATGGTTCACCTGTATATCAAGATATTACAGCTATGCCACATGCCTTAATTGCTGGTGCGACTCAATCAGGTAAGTCAGTATCAATTAATACAATTATTATTTCACTTTTAGTTAAGAATTCACCTGCAGATTTAAAGCTAATTTTAGTTGACCCAAAGATGGTTGAATTTGCATTCTATAAGGATATTCCTCACCTTGCAACTCCAGTTATTAATGACCCAGGCTTAGCAACAGAAGCCTTAAAGTGGGCATGTAAGGAAATGGATGATAGATATGAGCTACTTGCTAAATATCGTGTAAGAAAAATCTCTGATTATAACAAGAAGAGAAAAGAAGATCCTACTATGCCAGCAATGCCATTTATTGTAATCATTATTGATGAGTTTAATGATTTAGTAATGCTTTCTGGTCAAGAGGTTAATGACTGTATCGTTCGTATCGCTCAAAAAGCAAGAGCCTGCGGTATTCATGTAATTTTAGCTACTCAAAGACCAACAACAAATGTTGTTAATGGTACAATTAAGGCAAATATTCCATGCCGTATCGCATTTAAGGTTGCATCTCCAGTTGACTCAGTAACAATCCTAGATGAAGGTGGAGCAGAAGATCTACTTGGTCGTGGTGATATGTTAATGAAGAATAATGGTGCGCCAGTAAGAGCACAAGGTGCTTATGTATCTGATTCTGAAATCGATGGAATCTGTGATTACCTAAGAGATAGATATGAACCAGATTACATGTTCTCACTTGATGATTTAAAGCAATTCTCTAAGCCTGCAGAAACTACTATCTTAAATGAGAAGCAAGTATCTCAAGAATCAGAAGAATTATTATATAAGATTGCCCTATACTGTATTGATGCTAAGGGATGCTCAATTAATGGTATCCAAAACACATTCGGTTTAGGATTCAATAGAGCTCAAAGAATAACTAATATTTTTGAACAAAGAGGTATAGTTGCTGAAAAGCAAGGAACTAAGCCAAGAGAAATATTAGTTAATAAATATGAGCTTGCAGAAATGTTTAATATGGAATTACCTGAAGAGGATGATTTCGATATGTAAATAGGAGTATAAAATGGAGACTCAGGAAACAAATACTAAAAGAAAAAGAAAGTTAATATTTATTATCATATGGGAATCCATTTTACTATTTATATTACTAGCAACACTAATATACATAAAAAGAATAATTGTATTCCTTAAAACATTTGGTTCTGTATCAAATGTTTTTCAAGTAATAGGTATAGTTTTATATTTCTTATCATTAACGCTATTAGTTGGATACTATACATTTATGACAGTATATATAATAGTATCTCACTACAAGAATAAGGATTGGTATCCACTTATATCAAAGCTATTACCAAAGTTAGATATCATATCTTATACATGTAAGATTTTAGTAATACTATTATTCTTTTTCATTTATATTATTAATCCATGTAGAGTTGTTGGTGCTTCAATGAATCCAACATATAAAAATGGAGATTTCTTATTCACAACTAATTTATTTTATTCACCAAAAAAGGATGATGTAGTAGTATTTGATGCATATCATTCTGATGATAATGAAGCCTTCTACATTAAAAGAGTTGTAGCCGTTGAGGGTGATACTATTTCTTATGATAGTGTTAATAATAAGGTATTAGTAAATGGTGAAAGAATAAAGGAATATGGAGTTAATCCTACAGCTTATAGCCAGTCTATTTATGAAAATATTTATAAGACATGTGCTGACTATAAGGAAAATGGACTAAAGTCATCATATACACTTAAAAATGGTGAAATAATTGTATTTGGTGATAATAGCCAGTCAATATATACATCTAAGGACTCAAGAACATTTGGAGTTATACATAAGGATGATATATTTGGTCATGTAATATTATCATTTGGAGGTGGAAATTAATGCAAATAATTCAATGGTTTCCAGGCCATATGGCAAAGGCAAGAAGAGAAATATCTGAATCCTTAGCTAAGGTTGATATTGTCTTTGAGCTTTATGATGCAAGAATTCCATTCTCAAGTAAAAATCCACTTGTTGATGAGCTACTTAAAAATAAACCAAGATTAGTATTATTAAATAAATCATCTATCGCAGATGATAAAATAACTAAAGAATGGATTAATTACTACAATAATCTAGGAATTAAAGCATTAGATATTGATTCTATTAGTGGCTATAACATTAATAAAATCATTAATTATTCTAAAGAGGTATTAAAGCCTGTATTTTTAAAAAGAGAAAGTCGTGGTATTAAATCAAAGCAAATTAAAGCTATGATTTTAGGTATACCTAATGTTGGAAAATCAACACTAATAAATAAGCTTGCCAAAAGAAAGGCTGTAGGTGTTGGTGATAAGCCAGGATTTACTAAGGCTCAATCTTGGATAAAGGTATCAGAGGATTTATTCTTACTTGATACACCAGGAATCTTATGGCCAAAGTTTGATGATCAAATGATTGGTGTAAGACTTGCCTTATGTGGTTCTATTAAGGATGAAATACTTGATATTGAAAGAATCACAGTAGAGGGTATTAAATATTTACAAGAAAATTATAAGGATTTACTTATTAATAGATATAATCTAGAGGATGTATGTGAGGATCCTTTAGATACTCTAGATTTAATATGTAAGAAAAAGGGATGCCTTTTAAAGGGTGGAGAGCCTGATAGATTAAGAGCATCAACTATGTTTATTAATGATTTAAGAAATCAAAGAATTGGGGCGATTAGCTTTGAAAAACCAGAAGGAAGAAGTTAATTTATATAAATTTGAGGAAGAATTATATGATGAGGGCTTCACAAATATTTGTGGAGTAGATGAAGCAGGTCGTGGTCCTCTTGCTGGACCAGTTGTTGTCGCATCATGTATCCTACCTCCTTTTTTAAGAATACCTGGTATTAATGATTCTAAAAAACTATCAGCTAAAAAAAGAGAAGAATTATATAAAATAATTGTTAAAGAAGCACTTGCTTATAAAATTGTTTATATCTATGAGGATGAAATAGATAAATTAAATATTTATAACGCAACTAAAAAGGGAATGTTAGAGGCAATAGAAGAAATAAAAATTAAGCCTGATTATGTCTTGATTGATGCTATGCCACTTTCAGAATTAAAGACAAATAATAAGTCTATTGTTCATGGTGATGCTTTATCTGCATCAATCGCTGCAGCATCAATCCTAGCTAAGGTTACAAGAGACCATTATATGGAAAAGATGGATATTAAATATCCTAATTATGGCTTTAGTAAGCATAAGGGGTATCCTACTAAGGATCATATTGAGGCATTAATGAAATATGGTCCATCTAAGATTCATAGAAAGACATATTATCCAGTTTCAACATTTTTTTCAAAGCAGTTATCACTTGATTTAGATATAGATGATAAGGAAGAATAATATATGAACTCAAAAAGAGTATTTATGAAGATTTTGCTTCATATCGCAATAATACTTACATCTATATTATTGATAGAAGTATTTTTATGTAATTATAAGCACTATATTCCACTACATCAAAATATTTCATATGATAATACAACATACGTTATATCTGGTGTTACATATGATAGTGAGAAAAATTTATATAGAGCTATTTCAAGTCAACCAACTATAAGGCTTAATAACATAGATGAAAAAGTAGATACTATATTTGTTGATTTTAAAGCGGAATCACAAGATATATATGAAACAAGTATTTCTATAGACTATAAGGATGAATCAAGATCTAATTTTTCAAATACTAACAAGAATATAAAAGTAATTCCAACATACGAAAATTCTAAATATATGAAATTAGATTTAAATGGTAAGGTATCTGAACTTAGACTTACTATTAATATTTCATCTGGCGAGTACTTTAGTATATCTAAAGTAGAATTAAATAAGGCAATTCCACTTAATTTATCTATTGCTAGATTCTTAGTAATGTTTATTATAACTATTTCTTTATACTCATTTATAATGATGTTTCATTATAGGAAAGAGTTAAAGAATAAGCCTATATTAAATAAGGTATTTAAGATATCATTTACAGTACTTGCAATTGGCGTAGTGCTATGGGTGTATGGCTATATGTATAATGGATTTTCTATGTATGTCCTATCTAATTCAGGAAGCCAAATATCAAAGGAGCTAGTTGATTCATTTATGGCAGGAAAATTACATCTTCTTGAAGAGCCATCTGAATCACTTTTAGCCTTATCTAATCCATATGATTCAACCGCAAGATCAGGTGTATCTTATCTATGGGATCATTTATTCTTCGAGGGTAAATATTATTCATATTATGGTATCGCACCAGTATTCTTATTATTCCTACCTGTAAAATTAATTACAGGATTATATTTAGAGGATGCATATGGAGTATTGTTATTCTCAATAATATCAATAATATTTATAAGCCTTGCCTACTTTAAATTTATAAAGAAGAAATATCCAAATACTCCACTATATTTACAATTATTTGGATTTATAATTTTAGCATCAAGCTGTGGAGTATTTTCAAATATAGTAAGACCATATTTCTATGAGGTTTCTACATCTTGTGCATTTATGGCATTTTCAATTTCCTTATATCATTTAATTTCATCTAATTTATTATTTAAGGAAAAGAAAATAAATATAGTTCATTCAGCCTTCTTTACATTCTGGCTATCTATTGCAGTACTAGCTCGTGCAACATACGTACTATACGCAATTGCAGGAGTAATTATAATAGCTCTTGCCCTAATAGAAAGAAGAAAGGAATTAACAAAGGGCTTTGTAAGTATATTACTCGTTGCCACAATGTCTAATTTTGTAATTTTTGGTGGAGTACAAGCATTATATAACTACTTGCGATTCCATAATCCTTTAGAATTTGGTATAAGATATTCACTTACAATAAATGATTTTACTCATACTAATTTCCATATATCATTTGCTTGGACTAGCGTATATAATTATTTCTTCGCAGTTCCAAAGATTGATGATGTAAATTATTTCGTTCATGCAAATGCATTAACATTTGGTCAATCTGGATATTATTTCTTTGAGACATATGACGCAAATGGTCTATTCTCAAGAATTCCACTATTATATATGATATTTGTATTACCATTTATTAAGGTAGATTTAAATAAAAGAGAAAAATTGTGGTTTACTATTAAATATATTTTCCCTTGTATAATTATCCCATTTATACTAGCTGCCTTAACTTGGGAAAGTGGCTTTGCGATAAGATATTATTCTGATATAGCACCAGTAATGATATTATTCATAGTATTTGTATTCTTTGGATTATATGAAAAGTTAGAGGCTAAGAATAACATATTTGGTGTTAAGACAATGGCAACTATATTTAATATAACAGCGTTATTTGCTGTTATAGGCTGTGTATCTCTTACAACATATTATGTTCCATTTGTGACTAAATGGTATGGTGTATTTGATTATTCATATATCTATAAATACTATAGAATTGCACGTGAGCTTCAATTCTGGTATTAGGATTATTTGATAAATAAGCTATAATATAGTATAATAAACACATTAGGAGGGTTTTATTATGGTAAAAGAACATAAGAGTTTAGTTGAATTTAAATTTGATACTCAATTATTAATTGATATTGGGGATAAGAATCCTGATGATACAGAAGATGAATTAAGAGAATATATTTTAACTAAATTAGTAGGAGATTCATTAGTTCTTGCATGTTTTGATGATGAAGATCAAGATGGAAATCCAGCAAACTTCATAAAGGTACATTTCCATACAAATGAACCATGGCTATTACTTGCTCATGGTCAAGAAATTGGAGATATTTATGATGTTGTTGTTGAAAACATGCAACGTCAAGCTGATGGACTTAAGGGTTAATGGTTAAAAATATCAATAAAGATACACTATTTTTATCTAAAAAATCAGTTGACGCCACACCTGATGATATAAGTGTTGCCAATGACTTAGTTGATACACTTAAATTTAATTCAATTAGATGTGTTGGAATGGCTGCTAATATGATTGGAATAAATAAAAAAATCATCGCATTTTATAATGAGGATGAAATATTAGTAATGTTTAATCCTAAAATTATAAAAGAAGAAGGTCCATATGAGGCTGAAGAGGGGTGTCTATCTCTTTCGGGCGTTCGTAAGGCCAAAAGATTTAAAAAGATAAAGGTAGAATATTATAATTCTTGTTTTTTAAAAAGAATTATTACATTATCTGGTTTTGAAGCACAAATAGTGCAACATGAAATCGATCATTTAGAAGGAATTTTAATATAAAAAAAAGCTATGCAATTAATTTTGCATAGCTCTTTTTTTAGACACTGGCCTTCCATAATCCGTGTAAATTACAATAAGCATAAGCACTGATTAGCTTTTCGCCATCTAGAAGTTTAAAAGTTCTAACAGGTTTTTCATCAGGCTCTAATGTTTTTCTTTGATTTCCTAAGTTTGTTTCAATTGAAATCCACTCAATATAGTGTTCAGCTATCATCGGATGCTCAACCTCTCCAACACTAACAGTTACTAAATCGCCTTTAATATCAATTACTGGTATGTGTTTTTCTTTAGATGCTTCAACTGTACCTGGAATGATTTCAGTCATTTCATCGCCACAACAATCAGGAATACATTTGCCCCTTTTAACTAGTGCGACCATTGTTTTACACTTTTTACAAATAAAAAATCTTTGCATGGAATCCTCCTTTCTATAATAGTCCTATACTACTTGAAACAAGTATCATTATAAATAATGTTATTGAACTTGAAATTGTAGTCCAAACAACTAATTGACCTGCAAGCTCTGTATCGTTATCCATCTCCTGTGCCATAGGTACACTTGATACAGCAGTAGGAGTACCAAAAAGGGCAATAAATGCTGGGAAGTATAACATATCAAATTTAAATATCCACGCAAATAGTAGCGCTATAACAGGCACAGCTATAACTCTTAATGTTGTACCTAAAATAATCTTATATTTTAATCTTCCAATCGCACTAAAAGAAAATCCTAATCCTAAGGCAATTAAAGCAATTGGACTTGCAGCCTGGGCAAGATATTTAATAGTAGTATAAATAAATGTATCATTTGTGCCATATTGTGCAAAATATCTTAATGTAAATACTGGATTAGAATCTGCATCAACAGGTATTAATAATCTAAGTGATATAACAATTAAGCCAAGTGCTACAGCGATTATTAATGGATTCTTACAAATCTTAATTAGGATATCTTTTGGACTTACCTTTTTTTCTTCAGTTTTAACAAATATAGATAAGGAAATTATTGCAAGAACATTAAATAGTGGAATAGTTACAGCTGATAATACTGCCCCAATACCACGGGCAAGTATAACTTGCTCACCTGATAAATTTACAACTAATAGCTCAATTAATCCAATACCAATAATTGCGAAATTAGATCTAAATATACATTGTAATATTACACCCTTTTGTCTATCATCCTTTATAAAGAATTTAACTATGATAAATCCTATTATAAAGAATGCTAGTATTACACCAACAGAGAATAATATTGCTTGCCAGTAATTACCAAGTGCTCTAATATCCTTAATATCATAGATATTCTTAAATAAAAGAACAGGAAGTAGTACTCTAAAGCTTAATTTATTTAATAATACCCCGAAACTTTCAGGGAATAAATTTATTCTTTTAATGAAGTATCCAATTGCTATACAAAGTATAATTGGAAACACGGCATTAATAGTAAATAAGAAACTATCCATAAAAATACCTCAACTTATACTTTAATTATATAAAAAAATAATTAATTTTGAAACAAAACATAATATTTTAAGCCAAAAATGTGATAAAATTATAGTAGGATGTGATATTTATGTTGATAGATTTCGATAAAATCAAAGAAGAAGTAAAAGAAAATTTCCATGATGGAGATGGAGAGTTTATATCTAAACAATATTTTGATGGGTATAACAAGATACTTTTTGGTAAATTAAAAAAGAATAATTCTATTGGACTTCATGAGCATGAAACTACATCAGAAATAGTCTATGTTATCTCTGGTCAAGGTGTAATGACTTGTGATGGCGAAGTAGAAATTATTATGGCTGGTGACGTATCTTATTGTCCTATGGGTCATAACCATACATTAAAAAATCCATTTGATGAGGATTTGGAGTTTTTCGCAGTAATTCCTAATCATAAGAGCTAATGAAGGATGAAATAAAAAAGCTAGATGATATGATTTTATTTTTAAAATCATTCATGGATAGCATTTATAAATCATACGGCACTTTATCACGTGAGGTTGTATTTAGTGCGATGGTTATCAAAAAGACTATAGATATTCTTGAAACAGCTAAATTCACATTAAAAAATTATATAATTTCAGTTCAAATATCTCTAATGAGACTACTATGCGATAACGCCATTGCGATAGAGTCAGTTAATGAGCTTGGACTTGAAAAGGTAATGGATATGATCAACAATAATATTCAGGTAAATACTGTTATGGTTGATGAGGAACAAAACATGAGTGATGGTTATCTTAAAAGAAAGGTATCAGAACGCTATAAGGGCTTTGATAGATTATATAGATTCGCATCAAGTGGTGTTCATTTCTCTAAGACTGCAATTGGTGGTGCCTTCTATGAGGATAAGGATGGCAAAATCGTTATGAATGTTGATTGTGGAAATAAGGAATTAAAAAAAGAAATTATTGAAAATAACGGAAGACTAATTACCCTATCTAAGGTAATAGTTGATATGTTAAAAAATATAGTAACAACAAAGAAGAAGAAAAAATAGTATTTCGAAATTCGAAATACTATTATTTTTTATACTATTTTTTTCATACAAGATTCACACCACTGATTTTCATCAAGCTTGTTACCACAATACTTACAATATCTAACTGGTGTTTTTGCTATATTATCAAAGTCTTTAATATTAATATCACTTTGATTTGTATTACCAGAATAAGTATCAATATCTTTTTCATCTATCTTTCCATCATGATTATAATCGCCAATTTCTGATAATATTTTTTGACGTCTTTTTCTGGTAAATAGGGTAGATATGATAATTGATCCAGAAATAAATGATGTAAGACTTAATGCAATTACTGCAATATACTTTGAATCCTCAAAATCATACCAGCTAGGATTTATAAAATGAACATATAATGGATAAGATTCACCAACATTATATCTAAATTTATATTCACCAAAATTATATATTACATCATCATCACCATGACCAGTATATGTTTGATTATTATAGTTATATTCAAACTCATATATTTCATATGTTGTATGATTACTATCTACTGCAAAATCAGCCTTAGTGATTGTTGCCATAGTTTCATTTGTAAATGTTAAGAAAAATATAAATAATCCAACTAAGAGTATAATAACACCTGATACTATCGCAGATACAAATCCCATTGGCTTTCCGTTATGAGATCCATATGAGTAATTATAATATCTTCCGTGGAAGTATACTCTTTTTGAATGTGAACCATTACTACTATAATGTCCTCCACCAAAGCCTCCGTGAGAACCACCTGATGAATGACCACCGCCAAAACCGCCCATAATACTCCTTACATATTATCGATTTCTTTTTTTAATTCTTCGATAATATTTTTTTCATCTATTTTTCTAATTATTTCACCTTTTTTAAATATTAGTGCCTCACCAACACCACCAGCTATACCTAAATCAGCTTCCTTAGCCTCACCAGGTCCATTTACAGCACAGCCCATTACAGCAACATGTATATCCTTATTTACTGTATATAAATATTCCTCAACCTCTTTAGCAATAGGTATTAAATCAACTTGAGTTCTACCACATGTTGGGCAAGATGTAAGTGTTGGAACATTTTTAATTAAGCCTAATTCCTTTAAAATGTCCTTAGCAGCCTTAACCTCTAATCTTGGATCATCAGTTAAAGATACTCTAATAGTATTACCAATACCAAGAGATAATATTCTATCAAGTCCAATTGATGATGTGATTAATCCCTTAAAAGAAGTACCAGCCTCAGTTATACCTACATGAAGTGGGTATGGGAATGTTTCTGATGCCTTCTTATATGCCTCATAGGCAAGATTAATATTAGATGCCTTAATAGATAAAACTATATCATGGAAATCTAATTCCTCAAGTATTTCAATATGGCTTTTCGCAGCCTTAATCATATTATCAGAATTAACTTCCCATCCCTTAGGTAAAGATCCAGCATTTACACCAATTCTAATAGGAATGCTTTTTTCTTTACAAAGTCTAACGATTTCTTTAATTTTATCCTTATCTCTAATATTACCTGGATTTAATCTAATCTTATCTATTCCCTCGTTTATTGCAATAATTGCAAGCTCAGGATCAAAATGTATATCCGCAACAAGTGGAATATGGATTCTCTCTTTTATTTTATGGATAGAATAAGCATCAGTCTTATCTAAAACTGCAACTCTAATAATATCGCAGCCTAGCTTCTCCAAATCTAGTATTTGATTAACTGTAGCATCAACATCCTTAGTTTTTGTATTAGTCATAGATTGAATTAAAATAGGATTATCTCCACCTAATAATCTATTTCCTATTTTAACTACTCTAGTTTCATTTCTTAGATACATATAAATCACCAATAATTATTATACGTTTTATTTTTATTAAAATAAAGAAACTTTGTGTTGATATAAGAAAAACACTCGAAAAAACACTTATTTTAAGCCAAAATTTTTTGTTTGTAAAAAAGTATATTTTTTAGTTGAAATTAAAATTCTCTTTTGGTATAATATTGCAGGAAGTAATCTTTAAGTCTGGAGGGAAGAAATATTTATGCGTGACTTAGTTAAACTAGTTTGTTCTGATTGCAAAAATGAGAATTATTATACAGACAAGAATAAGAAGACAACTCCTGAAAGAATGGAGATTAAAAAATATTGTCCTTTTTGCCGCAAGCATACAATTCATAAGGAAAAGAAGTAATTAATGATAATTATGCCACATTTATGTGGCTTTTTCTTTTTTTATACAGTATAAAAATCATTAAAAAATCCCTTTATTAAAAGAAAAAATCATATAAAACGTTTTCATTTTTTGAATTAAATTTGAAATATTTAAAAAGAACTTTTATACGCAAAATAAAATTTTAGGAATTGTTAAGAATTTCGAATTATATTTTATGAAAGGTGTTTTTAGCTCTAATCTTATTCGAAAATCATTTATTTATTTAGTTGACAATATTTTTATAAATGTTATAATTGACACGATATTTCAAAAAACGCCTATATATAAATATATAGGAGAAAAGGGGTTGATTGAGTGGCTAGACACACATTATCAGTATTAGTTAATAATCATATGGGTGTTCTTTCAAGAGTTGCAGGCTTATTCAGCAGAAGAGGCTACAATATTGATAGCTTATCTGTTGGTATTACAGAGGATAAAAATATTTCTCGTATGACAATAGTTGTTGAATGCGAAGATGATATCTATTCTCAAATTAAAAATCAACTTTCAAAACTTATGGATGTTGTTAAGCTTACAGAATTTGGCGATGATGAGTCTGTTAAAAGAGAACTTGCACTAATTAAGATTGACGCAAGAAATGAAAAGAGAAGTCAAATACTTGAAATTGCAAATATCTTTAGAGCACACGTCGTCGATGTTGCTAATAACACAATTATTTTGGAGATTACTGGTGACCAAGCAAAGGTCTCAGCTTTAATTTCAATGCTTGACGAATTCGGCATTAAAGAAGTTATTCGTACAGGTGTTACCGCTATTGCTCGTGGTGACATTGAATTAAAAAATTAAAAAGAAAGAAAAGTAAGAGGAGAAATTAAAATGGCAGAAGCAAGAATTTTTTATGAAAAAGATTGTGACATCAACTATATTAAGGACAAGACTGTTGCAATTATCGGTTATGGTTCACAAGGACATGCACACGCATTAAACTTAAAGGAATCAGGAATAAATGTAATTATTGGCTTATATGAAGGTTCAAAGTCATGGGCTAAGGCAGAAGCTCAAGGTATGAAGGTATATACTACAGCTGAAGCTGCAAAGAAGGCTGACATCATCATGATCCTAATCAATGATGAAAAGCAAAAGGCTATGTATGAAAAGGACATCGCTCCAAACTTAAAGCCTGGTAAGATGTTAATGTTCGCTCATGGTTTCAATATTCACTATGGTCTAATCAACCCACCAAAGGGTGTAGATGTAGCTATGATCGCTCCTAAGGCTCCAGGTCATACAGTAAGAAGCGAATACCAAGCTGGAAAAGGTACTCCATGCTTAGTTGCAGTTGAAAGAAATGAAACTGGTAAGGCTTTAGAGATAGCACTTGCTTATGGTGCTGGTATTGGTGGTGCAAGAGCTGCTATTCTTGAAACTACATTCAAGACTGAAACAGAAACTGACTTATTCGGTGAACAAGCAGTATTATGTGGTGGTGTATCTGCATTAATGCAAGCTGGTTTTGAAACATTAGTTGAAGCTGGTTATGACCCAAGAAATGCTTATTTCGAATGTATCCATGAAATGAAGCTAATCGTTGACTTAATTTATCAATCAGGATTCGCTGGTATGAGATATTCAATTTCTAATACAGCTGAATATGGTGATTATATTACTGGACCAAAGATTATCACAGAAGATACTAAGAAGGCAATGAAGAAGGTACTTGCTGATATTCAAGATGGTACATTCGCAAAAGACTTCTTATTAGATATGTCTAGTGCTTCAGGACAAGTACATTTCAATGCACTTCGTCAAAAGGCTGCTAACCATCCAAGTGAAAAGGTTGGAGCTGAAATTCGTAAGTTCTATAGCTGGAACAACGAAAAAGACAAGCTAATCAATAACTAATTATATTAAATATTTATAATTGACCTTAAGTGGAAGTTAAAAGCTTTCCACTTTTGTCATATTAAATGGGGGTGTTCCTTTGAAAATAGATGTGTTCGATTCTACCCTAAGAGATGGTGCACAGGCTCAAGGAATAAGCTTTTCAGTCAGTGATAAACTAAAAATCACTAAGAGACTAGATGAGCTTGGAATAGATTTTGTTGAGGCTGGTAATCCTGGTAGCAATCAAAAGGATTTGGAATTTTTCAAAGAAGCTAAAAATCTAAAACTAAAGAATACAAAGCTAGTTGCCTTTGGTTCAACTAGAAGATGTGGAATAGATGCTAAGGATGATTTAAATCTAAATGCATTAATTGAGGCTGAAACTGAATATGTATGTATATTTGGTAAGTCAAGTGAATTCCATGTTCTAAATATCATTAATACTACCTTAGAAGAAAACCTAGATATGATTTCTTCATCAATCAAGTTTTTAATTTCTAAGGGTAAGAAAGTATTCTTTGATGCAGAGCA
Organism: Acholeplasmatales bacterium; assembly: GCA_016280975.1. Classification (GTDB taxonomy): domain Bacteria; phylum Bacillota_I; class Bacilli_A; order Acholeplasmatales; family Anaeroplasmataceae; genus Anaeroplasma. The sequence continues at coordinate 13,924 of JAEEHU010000065.1, forward strand.
TTTCTTTGATGGATATAAATCAAATAGAGATTATGCAATTAAATCACTAAAGACTGCTGAAGAAGCAGGCGCATCTTGTATTATTTTATGTGATACAAATGGTGGAACATTTCCAAATGAAATGAATGAAATAATTAAGGATGTTAAAGAAAATATTTCAACTAAACTTGGTATCCACTGCCATAATGACTGTGGTATGGCTGTTGCCCTATCAATTGGTTCAGTTGTAAGTGGATGTACTCAAGTTCAAGGAACATTCTTAGGATATGGTGAAAGATGTGGTAATGCTAATTTATCTGCAATAATTCCTAACCTAGAATTAAAGCTTGGATATGATGTACTACCTAAGGGTAATATTTCAAATCTAACTTCAATTGCTCGTGAGGTTGCAGAAATATCTAATTTCAAATTAGCTCATAACTTACCATATGTTGGATCAAGTGCATTTGCTCATAAGGCAGGTATGCATGTTGATGGTGTTTATAAGAACTCAAAATCATTTGAGCATATAAACCCTGAAGAAGTAGGAAATGAAAGAAAATTCTTAATTAGCGAGGTTGCAGGTAAATCTACAGTCCTAGCTAAGATTAAAAAGATATATCCAAATATTGACAAGGATGATAAGAGATTATCTGAAATCATCAATACTATTAAGGAGCTAGAATATTCTGGTTATCAATTTGAGGGTGCTGATGCATCATTTGAATTAATAGTTCATAAGGTATTTGGTAATTTCAAGCAGTTCTTTGAGGTTGTTGATTTTAAAACAATCGGTGAAGGACCAAGCTTAATTGAGAAATATTCAGCATCAGCAATTATTAAGGTAATAGTTGGTGATGTGACTGAGGTTACAGCCGCAAATGGTGATGGTCCAGTTGATGCTTTAAACCAAGCATTAAGAAAGGCCATTGGTAAATTCTATCCAGTTCTAAATAAGGTTAGCCTTGCTGACTATAAGGTTAGAATCCTAGATGGAAAGGAATCTGCGACTAAGGCAACAACAAGAGTTATTATCGAATCTACAGATGGAAATTCATCATGGTCTACTGTAGGAGTATCAAAGGATATTATTGAAGCATCATTCAAGGCTTTAATAGATTCAATAGAATATAAATTATTTAAGGAGAACAATTAATTATGGGAATGACACAAAGTCAAAAAATCTTAGCAGCTCATGCTGGTTTAGATTACGTTGAAGCTGGACAATTAATAGAAGCTAACCTTGATTTAGTTCATGGTAATGATATTACTACTCCAGTTGCAATCAAGGAATTCAATAAAATCGGAGTAAAAGAAGTATTCGATAAGGATAAGGTCGTAATCGTACCTGACCACTTCACTCCAAATAAGGATATTAAATCTGCAGAACAATGTAAGTTTATAAGAGAATTTGCTCGTGATAAGGACTTAACTAATTATTTCGAAGTTGGTCAAATGGGTATTGAGCATGCTATTATTCCTGAAAAAGGTTTAGTAGTTGCAGGTGATTTAACTATTGGTGCTGACTCTCATACTTGTACATATGGTGCACTTGGTGCCTTCTCAACTGGTGTTGGTTCAACAGATATGGCATGTGGTATGGCTACTGGTAAGGCATGGTTCAAGGTTCCATCTGCATTAAAGTTTAACTTAATTGGAAAGCCAGCTAAGGGAATTAGTGGTAAGGATGTAATCCTACACATTATTGGTATGATTGGTGTTGATGGTGCTTTATATAAGTCAATGGAATTTGATGGTGAAGGCTTAAAATACTTATCAATGGATTCAAGATTCTCTATGGCTAATATGGCAATTGAAGCTGGTGCTAAGAATGGTATCTTCGCTGTTGATGAATTAACATTACAATACTGCAAGGAGCATTCATTAAAGACTCCTAGAGTTTATAAGGCAGATGCTGATGCTAAGTATGATAAGGTTTATGATATTGATTTATCTAAGCTAGTTCCAACTGTAGCATTCCCTCATTTACCTGAAAATGCTCATACAGTTGATGAGGCTGTATGTAAGAATACAAAGATTGACCAAGTAGTAATTGGTTCTTGTACAAATGGTAGAATGGAAGATTTAAGAATCGCAAGAGATATCTTAAAGGGAAAGAAAGTTAACAAGAATGTACGTTGTATCGTATTACCTGGTACACAAAAGATTTATCTAGAAGCAATTATGGAAGGAATCGTAACTGATTTAGTAGAAGCAGGATGCGCATTCTCAACTCCAACTTGTGGTCCATGCTTAGGTGGTCACATGGGTATACTTGCTGCTGGTGAAAGATGTGTATCTACAACAAATAGAAATTTCGTTGGTCGTATGGGACATGTTGATAGTGAGGTATATTTAGCTTCACCTGCTGTTGCAGCTGCATCAGCAATCAAAGGCTATATTGCAGACCCAAGAGAATTTATGGAGGAGAAGTAAGATGGAAGCAAAAGGTAGAGTTTTAAAGTATGGTAGTGACATCGATACTGATGTTATCATTCCAGCAAGATATTTAAATACATCTGATCCAAAAGAATTAGCAGCTCACTGTATGGAAGATTCTAAGGAAGATATCAATGCAGGTAAGAAGCCATTTGCACAACGTGTACAAGTTGGTGACATTATTGTAGCTGATAAGAACTTCGGATGTGGTTCATCTAGAGAGCATGCTCCACTTGCTATTAAGACTTGTGGTGTATCATGCGTTATAGCAAAAACTTTCGCAAGAATTTTCTATAGAAATTCAATTAATATTGGTCTTCCTATTATGGAATGCCCTGAAGCTGTTGATGATATTAAGGATGGCGATATTGTATCAGTTAATTTTGATACTGGTGTTATTTATAATGAAACTACAAAGAATAAGTTCCAAGCTGCACCATTCCCACCATTCATGCAAAATATCATCGCTAAAGGTGGATTAATCAATAAAATTAAAGGAGAAATTAAGTAATTATGAGTACATTTAATATTGTTACATTACCTGGTGATGGTATCGGTCCAGATATCGTAAGAGAAGCTGTAAAGGTAATGGAAAGAATCGGAGAATTATACGGACATAAGTTCAATATCATCGAAAAGAGAATGGGTGGTATTGCAATCGATATGGATGGTAATTCACTTCCTCAAGATACAATTGATGCTGCATTAAAGTCAGATGCAGTATTACTAGGTGCTGTTGGTGGACCTAAGTGGGATAACCTTCCAAATGGCGATAGACCAGAAAAGGGTCTTTTAGGTATTAGAGGTGCATTAAAGCTATATGCAAACCTAAGACCTGCAGTATTATATCCACAACTTCAACATACATCACCTTTAAAGGCTGAAATCATTGGTGATGGTCTTGATATTTTAGTTGTACGTGAATTAACTGGTGGTATGTATTTCGGTGAGAAGGCAAATTCTCCTAAATTCAATCCAGAAAATCCAGATTGCTGGGCTTCAGACTTAGAAAAGTATTCAGTTTATGAAATCGAAAGAATTTTAAAGACTGGTTTTGAAGCAGCACAAAAGAGAAATCATAAGCTATGCTGTGTACATAAGGCAAATGTACTTGAATCTTCAAGATTATGGAGAGCAGTATTTGATAGAGTAAAGAAGAATTATCCAGATGTTGAGACATCAGAAATGTATGTTGATAACTGTGCTATGCAATTAGTTAGAAATCCAAGACAATTTGATGTTATCGTTACATCAAATATCTTCGGTGATATTTTAACTGATGAAGCTTCACAAGTTGCTGGTTCAATTGGTATGCTAGCTTCAGCATCTTTAGGTGCAGGTAAATTAGGATTATATGAGCCAATTCATGGTTCAGCTCCTGATATTGCTGGTAAGAATTTAGCTAACCCACTTGCAACAATTTTATCAGTTCCTATGATGTTTAGATATTCATTAGGCTTAATGAAGGAAGCTGATGCAATTGATAAGGCTGTTAATGCAGTACTTGATCAAGGATATAGAACTGGCGATATTTTCAATAAGGATTTAGATGATCCTAAGAAGAAGGTCGGCACAATTGAAATGGGAGACCTTGTTGTTAAGAATTTAAAGTAATAAATATTTGTATATTATAAGGAGGCTCATATGAAAAGCGATGTAGTTAAAAAAAGACCTGAAATGGTTCCTAATAGATCTTTGTTTAAGGCTTTAGGTTATACAGATGAAGAAATTGAAAGACCACTTATAGGTATCGTATGTGCTAAGAGCGATATAGTACCAGGTCATGCTCACTTAGATAAAATTGCTGAAGCAGTTAAAACAGGTGTATTAATGGCTGGTGGTACTCCAATTGTTGTTCCTGCAATCGGTGTATGTGATGGAATTGCAATGGGACATGAAGGAATGAAATATTCACTTGTTACAAGAGAATTAATTGCTGATAGTACTGAATGTATGGCACGTGCTCATGCATTCGATGGATTAGTATTAATCCCTAACTGTGATAAGATTGTTCCTGGTATGCTTATGGGTGCATGTAGATTAAATTTACCTACAATTGTTTGTTCAGGTGGACCAATGCTTGCAGGTAGAGTTAACGGACATAAAACTTCATTATCATCTACATTTGAAGCTGTAGGTAAGTATTTATCTGGTAAAATCACAGAAGAGGAATTACAGGAATATGAAGATCATTCTTGTCCAGGATGTGGTTCATGCTCAGGTATGTATACTGCAAATTCAATGAATTGTATGTGTGAAGTGTTAGGTATTGCATTACCTGGTCATGGAACAATTCCTGCAGTATATGCAGATAGAATTAGATTAGCTAAGCACACTGGTATGAAAATCATGGACTTAGTTAAAAATAATGTAAAAATTAGAGACATTGTAAATGAAAAGTCATTTAGAAATGCTCTAACAATGGATATGGTATTAGGTTGTTCTACAAATACTATGCTTCATTTACCAGCAATAGCACATGAAGCAGGAGTAAAAATTAACCTTGATATGGCTAATGAGATTTCTGAGCATACTCCAAATCTATGTCATTTAGCTCCAGCAGGTCCTACATATATGGAGGATTTAAATGAAGCTGGTGGTATTCAAGCTGTAATGAAGGAAGTTTCAAAGATTGATGGTGCTTTATTATTAGATTTACCTACAGTTACAGGTAAAACTATTAGAGAAAATATAGCAAAAGCATTTAATAAGAATCCTGAGGTTATTAGAACTATTGATAATCCATATTCAAAGACAGGTGGTATTGCCGTATTAAAAGGTAATATCGCACTTAATGGCTGCGTTGTTAAGCGTGGTGCTGTTGCTCCAAATATGCTTAAGCATACTTGTAAAGCAAAGTGCTTCAATTCTGAAGAGGAAGCAATCGCAGCAATTGATGGTGGAAAGATTGAAAAGGGTGACATTGTTGTTATCCGTTATGAAGGTCCTAAGGGCGGTCCTGGTATGAGAGAAATGCTTGCTCCTACATCAAGACTTGCTGGTATGGGCTTAGATAAAGATGTTGCATTATTAACTGATGGTAGATTCTCTGGAGCTACTCGTGGTGCATCAATTGGACATGTATCACCTGAGGCTGCCGAGGGTGGATTAATTGGACTTGTTGAGGATGGAGATTTAATCGATATCGATATGATTAAGTGTACAATTAATTTATTAGTTAGTGATGAAGAAATTGAAATGCGTAAAAAGAATTTCAAAATGGTATTAAAGCCTGTTACTGGATATCTATCTCGTTATAGAAAGCTAGTAACTAGTGCATCTACAGGTGCAATTTTCGAAGATTAAATAAAGGTTGGTGAGATTTATGAAACTTAATGGTTCACAAATCATAGTTGAATGTTTAGTTGAGCAAGGTGTTGATACAATATTTGGTTATCCAGGTGGAGCTGTACTTAATATTTATGATGAATTATATAAGAATTCAGATAGAATTAAG
>JAEEHU010000066.1 GCA_016280975.1 Acholeplasmatales bacterium
AGGAACCTTCGCTATCATCATAGTTGTTATAAAAGATAAGCCATTATAGGTATCATTAGTCTTTCCTATTCCATACCATAATGTACCAATATTTAAAGCTACTAATTTTAAATCTAGGATTTCACCAATATAGCCAATATTAGCTAAGTAACCATCCTTTTTCTCACTATAAAACAGAATAGAATATTCCTCTCCTCTTGTTGAGGATGTTTTTTCTATTCTTATATCAACCCTAATATCATCAAATAAGGGTTTTATAGATTTAAATATTTTATATATTTCATCTAATTCATTTTGAGATAATGAATTAAAGTCCTTATAATAGGTTCTTGTTTTATTATCTCTAAATAGATGAAATGATTTTCTTTTAAAAATATATGGATATAATTCTTTCATTATTCCTTCCATGGTCGCTTTTTACCAAGCCAACCTCTATCCTTCCAATAGTTAATATCACGCTCATTATATCCATTCTTTTGGAATAATCTCATGATACCAAACATAAATTTCAATTTGAATCCTGGCTTTACCTTACCATTCTTCTTATTGATTTTTAAAGCTATTTTATCTATTTTCTTTAAAAGAGCCTTTTTTCTTTTTTCTGGAATTCCTTCATAGCTTGTTGCCCTGACCGCAAAACCAAGCTTATAGATTTTCGCAACACCCCAGAAGAAAAGACTATCTACCATATCCTTATTAGTAGATTTCATTCCACTGCCTGCCGCTGTTGATATTGCAACAGCCTGCTTTTTAAACATAGACGCCTCTGGTCTATGTGGCATCCATCTAAAGCCCATATGATCAAGTAAATTCTTCATTGGACTTGATGCGTGGAATACATATACTGGGCTTGCAAGAATAATTAGATCAGCCTCATCTATAGCATTTATTATTTTTTCTGTATATTCTCTATGAGGACATTTGTCCTCACCCTTTATAAAACATGTTGTACAGCCTAAACAAAAATCAGGTAAGTCTCTTGGTAACATAAATTCAGTTACCTCATCTGATACCTTGTGAGCTAAGATATCTGCGATATTATATGTAGAACCTTTATGATTTTGTCCATGTATTACTACTACCTTCATAATCTATTCCTCTATTCTAACCTTAAATACTTTACCGGCATATTCATCCTTTTCATTGAGGGATGCCGAAGTTACAACAAGCTCATTATAGCTATCATTAATAAATGTAGCTGATGTAATAAGCTTAGTTGGCATATTTATTGTATCAATTAAAGCACCATCCAAACCAGATCTTACCTCAACTTTCGCACCACCCCATATAGCTATATATAAATTATTCTTATTATCTATAGTCATACCATCTGGTGTATCGCTTGTTTCTATTAATATCTTTTTATTTGAAAGTGTGCCACCTTCTATATCATAATCAAATGAGTAAATTTTATGAGCTATTGAATCTGCAAAATAAAACTTCTTGTTATCACTACTCCAAGCAAGTCCATTACCTAAAAGTGTATCCATAACCTTAGTTATTTTATTACCCTCAAGCTTATATAAGGCGCCATCTGGTTTAGATACTCCATCATCAACCATAGTTGAAAAGAATAATCTACCTTTTGAATCAAATTTAGCATCGTTACATCTCATACCCTTTTTAACAATACTTGATATATCAATGTATTCTTCTATTTTATCTTTTTTATATAAATATAGTTTTGTTTCACCACAAACTATAAATTTATTGAAATCATAATATGGTACTGCAGCCCCAATTTTTTCTTTAAATACTATTTCTTTAATATTATCTCCATCTTTGATATAAAGCTTTTTAGATAGAATATCTATCCATGATATAGCCTTAAATTCAAAATCAAAAAACGGCCCTTCACCTAAAGTATTTTTAATACTAGATAATAGCTCTATTTTATATTTCATATTGTCCCTCAAATCGTTTATCTTTCTATAATTATATCACAAAATCAAAAAATGGACTGACTTTTTATGAGTCAATCCATAAATATTAAGAATCAAAGAAGTTATTTCCTTCATTTGTTACTAAACGCTTTGTCTTTGGATATTCAAATATTAATTTGTTATCCTTATTCTTAATTAAGTATTCCTTAAATTCCTTAGCATAGAATTTAGCGAATGTTAAATTATGAAGTAAATAATTACCACAATTAGCTTCTTCAGCTCCTGGTACATAATTATAATTTTCAACCTCAGAGAAGGCA
>JAEEHU010000067.1 GCA_016280975.1 Acholeplasmatales bacterium
AAAAGAGTAGAAGGTAACATTACCATCATCATCCTTATTTGATGGTTCAATAACTATATTTTTTCTAGTATAGTCATCTGTTTTATACCATATATTATAATGCATTCTATGTAAATTATTATAATAATTATCATTTGTTATGCTATCTATAGTAGTATCTCTAAAATAGAAGCCAGAGCTAGCATTTCTTCTAATATTAAGTGTTGGCAATATTAATAATACATCATTATCAATTACGTTAGATAAAGTAGAATCAATATTATATACTCTATTTCCCTTTATATCAGTTTCATATTCATATTTATAGCATGACTTTATATTAAAGCTAGAAGCTGATAAATAAGTAGAAATATCCTTTGATCTTATTTTAGTAATATTATATTTATTAAAAACCTTATCGTATGATGAAGCTAAGGCTTCTTCATACTTATTTGTTGGATTAGTTACATTTTTAATATAGGCATAATATAAAAGTGATGCCTCTAACTTGATCTCATTTCCTGAAAGATTAGATGTCTCAGAGAATGCATCATCATATACTATAAATGGTATATTTTCTTTAAAAGTAGCGTAAGTAGTATTTCCAATTTGAGTTTTATCATAATACTTATCAGGTAGTATTACATTTTCAGATGTAACAACATATTTAACATTAAATATTGGACCTGATAGTAGGTTATATCCGTAATTGAATTTTCTACTCCAAGAAGTAGAGTTTTCACTATAGAATTCAGATAATACTTTATCAATTGGAGTGTTATAGAATGATTGGAAGAACGAACCAAAGTTTACACCCTCTAGGATATTGGCATTTGTTGTGCCTCTTGCATAGCCTGTATATAGGTTTATTCTATATCCATCCTTTTCATTATAGCCAAGATTCTTTAATTCCTTTACTTGGCTTTCCATTTCGCTTTCTGCGTTCATATAATATGTTGATGTATTATCCGCATTTAAGAATATTACAGCTCCTGCAAATAAGCACTCAACAAATATAGTAATTGGTAGTAATCTATGAAGAAGCTTAGTATTCTTATTTAAGTGCTCAAAGATAAACGAAAGAACAAGTATAACAATATAAGCTAGATTTAATATAATTGAAGGAATTAATATTAAATAGAACAATGGATCAGTTGATTTATAATGAATAAATACACTAGGTGATAATATCAATGTTAGTGTAAGAGAAAGTAGTCCTGCAAATAATATTAAAAGCGGGAAGAACTTAATAATATTTTTATCTCCAACCTTCATGCTATTTTTATCCATTGAAATAGCCATAGCGTATATATTAAGCATATAAGGAATAAAGAACCATCTAATATAAGGTGAAGCATTTAATCCAAGGAATATTGATACAGCTGGTATTAAAAGTAGGATATTAAATAATATTACCCAGAACTTTAATCTGTTTTCCTTTTTACCCTTAATAAAGAAGAAGCTTATTAAGAATATTAAACCACCAGATGTAACATATAGTGATGCGTGCTCACGTACATAATCACCCGCATCATTAAGACAGAATCTATGAGGCTCATTTGGCATAAATAGATTAATAAATTGTGTAAAATAATGTCTCCAAGATATTGAATATGAGCCATCATCATTACGAACAGAAAAATATAGTAATGATTCATTGATATTAGTTCCTGCTCTATTTGATTCATTAAGAACATATAGCGCACTTGGAAGAAGTATAGCCATTGATATTAGTAAGCCAATAAGAATAGCCACTACAAATTTTAAGAAGCTTAACCAGAACTTACCATTTTTAAATATTGTATTTTTACCAATAATTGAGAATTCATTTGAAATATGATTTTTAATAATGAAATAGAATCCTAAGAATGCTAAAAGCATATATGCTATATAAAAATCATAAAATATAACTGACGCAGTATATATAGGTATTAATAAATACCATAGAAGCTTTTTCTTTTCTATTATTAAATCAACTAGTAGCATCGCAAGTGGTGCATAGAATACTATTCCTAAATAAACTGGGAAAATATAATATGCCTCAGTTAATCCACCAATAAATAGAATTAGGGATGCGAAGAAGGCAGCCTTATTATTTAATTTACGAACTAGTACGTAATAAAATAAAAGTGCACCAAGTGCTATTCTTAAATAGAAGGATAAACAATATGCATATTCATTAGGGATTATAAAGCTTAATAAAAATGCAAAGAATGTAAATCCATCAAGTGGTATATAGTATACTCCACTAAAGAATGATGTACCTATTAATAGATTTTTATCGTATAAGGATAATGTTCCAGTTTTAAGCTTTTCAAAGAAGCCTGATCCATATACATAGTACTGTAATATATCATCAGAATTAATATGGAAAAACCCACCCTTAAAGGCTGTAAATGTGAACATAAATACCATTACTACTGAGAGTATAAATAGTAGTAAAAAGAATGTATATAGCTTACTACTCCAAATAGTATTATGTAGATCCTTAAGTCTTTTAATAAAGCTTTGAAATATATTTAGTTTTTTATTTTCGATATTATTTTCCATAAAAAACCTCAACAAATGTATTATAACACAACTATTTGAAATAGTTAAAAAAAGATATTATTATGTAGTATAATAATATAAGAAGTGGAAGTGATAGTATGAAAAAGGCATTTTCAATATTTTTTTCATTAATTTTATTATTGTTTTTATCGGCCTGTCAGCAGGAAAGTGGCACTGTTATAAATAAAGATCAAAAGGAAGTAGAATTTAAATGTTATGATCCATTTAGTAGGATATATGTTGATTCACTTTCGAATAGTTCATCATTAAAAACATATCATCTAGATGGATATAATGACGTACCATATGTTTCAGCTAGAGATTTCTATGAATTGTTTGTGGAGACTGAATGTTCATACGATAATGGTATAGAAAAAATAAAGAATAAGGAAACAGAATCAATTATGGAAATTAATAGTAATGATGATACTATTAAAATATCTGATTACTGGGCATTCTTTATAATTTCAGAATCAAATCTTTTAATATCAGATAGTAGTGGATCTAATTTGAAATGTGTTAGTGAAGACACTAATAAGGATATTCATGAAACAATATTTAATCTAGGAAATTATAATTTTGATATAGTGGCATTTAATGGAAAATGCTATATTCCATTTTTTCCATTAAATTTAATATTATCTCAAAAAATAAATTTCGACTTTGTCTATAACGGAAATGATTACTATAACACTCCATATTCTAATATGGAAGGTGTAAAAGATTTATTTGGTGGATATAGCTATAGCGATTACTATAAAAAATTCCTACAAGGAAAATATGGATATTCTGAAGCTATCACAGCAGAATATGCCTTATATAACTATAATGGAATATGCTTCTTATATGATAATTTCTTTGGTCTTAAGGATGATTTAAATATTGAATCATTTGATACTTACTTTACTGATAATGAATATAAGGAATATTTCCTATCATCATCACCTTATGTTATAAGTGATACGTTAAATAAGTTTATTGAGCAAGGCCTTGATATAATGCATGATTCATATAAGAATTCGACATTTATGTCATATAGAAGTAAGTCGACATATGTTGGAACTAACTACTCAACATCAACTAGACTCGCAACAACATTAGAAAGAAATAGATATAGAAAGCTAAAGGATAAAACTACGACTATTAATGGCGATGACAGCTCAGCAACTATAGCTATTATTTCATTTGATGAATTCGAAAAAGGAAATAATTATTATGATAGAAGAAATAATAGCGACAATATGTCATCAACATATTATTTATTAAACTATTATTTAGATATTTTATCAGATAAGAATACTTATCCTAAGCTTAAGAATATAGTATTTGATGTTTCTATAAATGGTGGTGGCGATGTCACAGCGTTAATTGAGACACTTTGCCTAATATCACCAAACGGAAAAACTTACCTACCTTACCTAGTAAAAACATCAGGATATGTTGATGCGTGCTATCAGCTAGATTCTAATTTAGATAATAATTACGATTCTAATGATGGCCATTATCAAAGCTTTGATTTCTATATTTTGACATCAGAATATACATATAGTGCAGCATCATCATTTGCCTTTCTTGCACAAAAGTATAACCTAGCTAAGGTTATTGGAAAAAAATCTGGTGGTGGATCATGCTGTGTTGGAAGTACGTATACTGCAATAGGCGATTATATAGCTTATTCATCAGAATATAATTTTGGCTTTTATGATAATAACAATAATTTTATAGATATAGATGGTGGCGCAACACCAGATATAAATGTTGATTATGATTATTTTTATGATTTAACTGCTTTAAATATTTTAATAGAAGCAAGTAAAATTAATTTATGATAAAATGCTTTTCGAAGCATTTTTTCTTTTGGTTTTTTATTATTATAATATATAATAAAAATATGCGAGATGAGGTATTGTTATGGACGCTTTAGATAGAATAAATGAACTTAAGGATATATTAAATAAGGCATCAATTGCATATTATGTTAACGATAAGCCCTTTATGGAAGATTATGAATATGACAAGCTGATGAATGAGCTAATTAAGCTTGAAAGTGAAAACCCAGAGCTTAAGACTTTAGATTCACCAACTAATAAAATTGGTGGAGAGGTTTTATCTAAATTTAAGAAGGTAACACATGAGGTAAAGATGGCATCTTTATCTGATGCCTTTAGCTATGATGAGCTAGTTGACTTTGATAGAAAGGTTAAGGAAGTCGCACCTGGCGCAACATATTTATGTGAGCTTAAGATTGATGGTTTATCTGTATCATTAAAATATGAAAAGGGTATTTTAGTTTTAGCTTCAACAAGGGGTAATGGCTTAGTAGGTGAGGATATTACTCATAATGTTAAAACTATTAAAAGTGTTCCATTAAGATTAACAGAAGATATAGATATAGAAGTACGTGGCGAAATATTCATGCCTAAGAAAAGCTTCATTAAGCTTAACTTAGAGCGTGAAGAAAATGAAGAAGAGCTATTCGCAAATTGTAGAAACGCAGCTGCTGGTTCAGTAAGACAATTAGATAGTAAAATTGCTGCCAAGAGAAATCTTGATACTTTTTTATATTACACACTTGATAGTAGTGTTAAGACTCAAGAGGAAGCCTTACTTTCTATGAAGAAGCTTGGCTTAAAGACTAATAGTCTATATAAGCATGCTAAAAATATAAAGGAAGTAATTGATTATATTGAGGACATGGCTATTTTAAGAGATAGACTTGAATATGATATCGATGGAATAGTTATTAAGGTTAATGAAATAGAACTACATGATATTATTGGTGAAACAGTTAAATATCCTAAGTGGGCTATTGCGTATAAGTTCCCACCTGAAGAGGTTAGAACTAAATTAATTGATATCAAATATCAGGTAGGAAGAACTGGTGTTATTACACCTGTTGCGATATTTAAGCCTGTATTTGTTCAAGGATCATTAATATCAAAGGCAACACTTCATAATGAGGATTATGTTAAGGAAAAGGATATTCATATAAATGATACAGTTATAATCCATAAGGCAGGAGATGTTATACCTGAGGTTGTAGGTCCTGTATTAGATGAAAGAAAAAATGACATTATCGAATTTAAGATGATTGATAAATGTCCTTGTTGTGGTGAGAGTCTAGTTAGACTTGAGGGCGAGGCAGATTATTATTGTGTTAATCCAAATTGTAAGGAAAAGCTTGTTAATGGATTAATACATTTCGCATCTAAGCCTGCATATGACATTGATTCACTTGGTGAAAAGGTAGTTAAGGATTTATATGAATTAGGCTATATAACAGATATTCCATCTATATTTAGACTTGGAATCAATTATAGTGAGCTAATTAAGATTCCAGGCTATGGTGAAAAATCAATTGATAAGCTATTAGAGTCAATTGAAGAATCAAAGAAGAACAATTTAGATAGATTATTATTTGGATTAGGTATTAGACATGTTGGATCTAAGGTTAGTAAGCTAATTTGTAAGAAATTTTTAAGCATGGATAATATCATGAATGCTAAATATGAGGATATCTCAAGCATTCCTGATTGTGGAGATGCAATAGCTAAGTCAGTTTATGATTATATGCATAACGAATATAATATTAAGCTAATTGAATCATTAAAGGAATTAGGTCTTAATATGGAATATAACATGGGAGATATTAAGGTTAATTACTTCACTAATAAGAAGTGTGTATTAACTGGTACATTATCTTCTATGGGAAGAAGCGAAGCGAAAGCTTTAATTGAATCATTTGGTGGAAGCCTATCTGATTCAGTAAGTAAAAAGACAGATATATTAATTCTAGGTGAGAATCCTGGATCTAAGTATGATAAGGCTAAGCAATTAGGTATTTATATTATGGAAGAGCCTGAATTCTTAGAGAAAATAAAGTAGAGGTTTTTATGGATAAAATAATAGTAAAGGGTGCTAGAGAAAATAATTTAAAAAATATTAATATAGAGCTTCCTAAGAATAAGCTAATAGTAATGACTGGTGTTTCTGGTTCTGGTAAATCAAGTTTAGCATTTGATACTATTTATCAGGAGGGTGAAAGAAGATTCGTTGAATCATTATCTTCTTTTGCGCGCCAATTTATCGGTTCAACTGATAAGCCAGATGTAGATTCAATTGAAGGATTATCACCTGCAATATCAATTGACCAGAAGAGTGCGTCACATAACCCAAGATCAACAGTTGGTACTGTAACTGAAATATATGATTATTTAAGAGTATTATTCGCACGTGTTGGTACACCTTATTGTCCTAATCATCATGTTCCTATTTCATCACTTTCAATTGATCAAATAGTTGATAAGATTATGGAACATAAGCTAGGCTCAAGAATGTATATTACATCCCCTGTAATATTTAGAAAAAAGGGTGAGCATAAGGCAGTATTTGAAAAGTATCTTAAAAAGGGATACGTAAGAGCCTTAGTTGATGGAGAGCTTTTAGAAATAGAAAATCCTATTGAGCTTGAAAGAACTAAAAAGCACAATATCTATATTGTTATTGAGCGTTTAATATTAAAAGAGGATTCAAGATCAAGAGTATTTGAGGCAGTAGAGCTTGCGGTTAAGGAATCAAATGGATATTGTGTGCTTTATGTTGATGATAAGGAAGAATTCTATTCAACTGTATTCGCATGTCCTGAATGTGGATATTCTCTAGCTAATTTAGAGCCAAGATTATTCTCATTCAATTCACCACTTGGAGCGTGTCCTGATTGTAATGGACTTGGTAAAAAGCTATCAATTTCTCCAAGCTTAATTATTGATTATGATAAATCAATTAATAATGATGCGATTATTCCTTATAAGAATCATGATGATAATAATTTAGATAGTGCTAGATTAAAACAAACATGTGATCATTTTAAGATTGATATGGATGTTCCATTTAGTGAGCTTCCTGATGAAAAGAAAAGAATTATATTATATGGTTCTAAGGAATTAATTGATTATAAATTACGTTCTTCATCTGGAAGAAATCATGACCAAAAGGCAACATTTGAAGGTATAGTTACTAACTTTGAAAGAAGATATAGAGAAACTCAATCAGATTGGATTAGAGAATGGCTTGAGAACTTCATGGTTGAAAATGAGTGCTTAACTTGTCATGGTAAAAGATTAAATGATTCAGTTTTAAATATTTTAATTAACGATAAATCAATTGCTGATGTTTGTAGTATGTCAATTGAGAATCTATATGATTGGTTTATGAATTTAAAGCTATCAGAGGAGAAAGCTGAAATCGCAAGACTTGCGGTTAAGGAAATTAGCGATAGATTAAGATTTTTAATTAATGTTGGACTTGAATATTTAACATTAGGAAGATCAGCTGATACCCTATCTGGTGGTGAGGCACAAAGAATTAGACTTGCAACACAAATAGGAAGTCAGCTTACAGGTGTACTTTATGTACTTGATGAGCCATCAATTGGACTTCATCAAAGAGATAATGCTAGATTAATAGATACCTTAAAAAGTATGCGTGATTTAGGTAACACATTAATTGTTGTTGAGCATGATGATGAAACAATGAGAAAATGTGATTATCTTGTTGATATAGGGCCATATGCAGGTATTCATGGTGGTGAGGTTGTAGCTCAAGGAACACCAGAAGAGGTAATGGAGAATCCTAAGAGCTTAACTGGAAGATATTTAAAAGGCGAATTAAAAATTGATGTACCTTTAAAAAGAAGAGATATAGATGGTAGATTCATTAAAATTAGAGGCGCAGAGGCTAATAACTTAAAGAAGGTTAATGTAGATATTCCACTTGGAGTAATTACTTGTGTAACTGGTGTATCTGGCTCTGGTAAATCTTCTTTAGTTAATGAGGTATTATTTAAGAATGCTTATATTAAGCTTTATAAATCAAAAAGAGTTAATGCTGGAAAAGTAGAGAAAATTGAAGGTTTAGATGAAATTGATAGAATCATCCAAATATCACAGCAACCAATAGGAAGAACTCCTCGTTCTAATCCAGCAACATATACAACTGTATTTGATGATATAAGAGAATTATTTGCAAATACACAGGATGCTAAGATTAAGGGATACGATAAGGGCAAGTTCTCATTTAATGTTAGAGGCGGACGCTGCGAGGCTTGTTCAGGCGATGGTGTAAAAAGAATATCAATGCAATTCTTACCAGATGTATATGTACCATGTGAGGTATGTAAGGGTAAGAGATTCCAATCTGAAACATTAGATATTAAATTTAAGAATAAATCTATTGCAGATGTACTAGATATGAGAGTTGAAGAAGCATTAGAATTCTTTGATGCTATACCAAAGATTAAATCAAAGCTTCAAACACTATCTGATGTAGGATTAGGCTATATTAAGCTTGGTCAATCATCAACTACTCTATCTGGTGGTGAGGCACAAAGAGTAAAGCTTGCATATGAGCTTCATTCAAAGATAACACCAAAAACTGTATATTTAATGGATGAGCCTACTACAGGACTTCATGTTGATGATATCAAAAAGCTTATGAATGTAATTGGTAAAATTGCAGATCAAAAGGCAACAGTTATTATAATTGAGCATAACCTAGATGTAATTAAGCTTGCTGATTATATTATTGATATGGGACCTGAAGGTGGAGATAAGGGTGGTACAGTTTTATTTAGTGGAAGACCTGAGGATTTAGTTAAAAATAAGAAGTCATATACTGCTAAATATTTAAAGCCTTTACTTGAATAATTTTACAATAATTAGTAAATGTATAATCTAGATTATAAAAGTTATAAAATGAATATGATTTGAATAACGAAAACGCTTTACACAAGATTTTCATTATGTTATAATTTGCATAGATTTTGTGATTTTTCACAATGGAAAAAGGAGAAGTAAAAAATGAAGAAAAGAAAGATATTATTAGGTTTAGCATTAGCTGCTAGCGTATTCGGTCTTGCAGCATGTAATGGAACTGACGGTGGAAACACTGGAACAGCACCTTCTACTCAAAGTGGAAATGTTGCTACATACACTGTAAAGTTCTTTAGTGATGAGGCTGGAACTCAAGAGTTATCATCAACAACAGTAAGAGAAGGAGAATCAGTTACTGAACCAACAACAACTCCAACTGCACCAGCAGGAAAGAAGTTTGCTTATTGGACAAGCAACGGTATTACTCAATATCAATTTGAGAATGAAGTATTCTCTGACTTAAACTTAAAGCCAGTATTTGTTAACCAAGGAAAATTTGATGAATTAGCATCAAGTGCAAATAAGATTATTGCTAGTGACTTTGATGATGTTACAACACTTCCTATAGCAACTGAATTCAATGCAACTGAAGCAAGATTTGCTAAGACTGCAGATGAAGGTGTAGAAATTAATTCACTTGGTGAAGTATATCTAGACTACGCTAACTTCTTAGCAGACTTTGGTGTTGACAAGAAGGATGGAGTTGTTACTGCATACTTTGAAGTAAACTTCCAAGGCATTCAAGGTGAAGCATTTGCTCAAGTAGTAGGTAAGAGTGAAGCTAAGACTGACAAGAATGATGAAGTATTCGCATTAAGAACATCAAGTTCTAAATTTGCATATAGATTTGATGCAGGCGGAGATGTTGCATTAAAGAAGAATAATACTCAAGTTGCTGCTGCAACAGGACAAACATACAAGTTCTTAATTGAAATTGATATGGTTGACCATGTAATTTCAGTTACATTAAATGATGATTTATTATTAGATAAGGAACCAACAACTATTTCTCAAGTTAGAGGTTTAAAGTTCACTTGTAAGAATAATAGTGGTTCTAAGAAGACTTTAGATAATATTGCTGCTACATTTGAAACTAAGCAAAAGTCTCCTCTTGCAATCGCAAAGGAAACTGCAATCACAGAATTAAATGCTAAGACATTATCTACTGATTTAGTTATTAAGGCTGCAGAGCAAGGCGCAATCGCAGAAGGAATTGTTAATATCAATAAGTCTGCTACAGAAGCTGAAGTAACAGCTGCTAAGAATGCAGTAATTGAATATATTGATGCAACTAAGTATGTATTAACAGTTAAGGCATACAAGGCTGCAAATACAGCTGCTTCAACATTTGACTATGTACAAGTATTAAAGTCAACTGAAACAGTTAATAAGAATGATTTCACATTCTCTATGTGTAGTGCAGCATCAGCAGTATATACTGATGGTGATTTAACACAAGCTTATACAGAAGGTGTTTTAACAGAAAATACAACATTATATGCACAAGTTACTGAATTAACTTCAGTTAAGGTTACTCCAGAAGATTTTGATACAACTAAAGCAGCTGCTGGTCAAGTAGCTAAGTCTTTTGAAATTAACGATAATGGAGCAATTTCATTTAACCAATTCTCAACAGGAGATCAAGAACATAACTTTAAGTTTGCTGCTGATGGCGATAAGACTAAGAATAATATTGCTATTAGGTTAGTTGCTGGTACTTATACAGTAAAGGTTAAGGCTAAGTCAGGTTCTTCAGGAAATAACGCAGACTTCGCAGTAGCAACTACTACAGCTACAAATTTAACATTCAATAACGATGATATTACTGAACAAACTACAAATGTTACATTATCTGCTGATGGTTATATTTATCTTTATAGACCAAACAAGACTGATGCAACAAATGGTGGAAAGACTATCAACGTTGTTTCAATTGAAATCGTAAAAGCATAATTAAACAATTATAAAATAAAATTAGGATGTTTTGGGCATTTAGAAGTCTAAATTAAGTGCTAAAACATCCTTTTTATCTAAATTGACTTGTCTTAAAAGTAAATATTTTGGAGGTAGTACAATGAAAAGAATTAAATTTATATTTCTATTTATAACATCACTTATGATTTTTGCTTTAGCATCATGTAATAGTGAATATACAAAAATTAGTAGTGAAGATTTTACGAAAACAAAATTATTAATAGACGATTTTAGTGGTTTTACTGATTCTGTTAGTTATTATTCAACATGTTCAACTGCTATGACTATTAATAAAACACAAGATGGATACTATACTTATTTAGATACTGATATAGTATTTTACAGATATGAATATTTTAATTCACAAAATAAGATAACTAGAACAAATTATGTAACTAATGAAACAACTGACTATAAAACATCAGTAACATTAAACTCTATGGACGAATTCGCTACTTTATTAAATAATGAATTAACACCAGATGGTATTGAAAAGAAGTTAGTATCAATTAATACATATTATAGTTCTATTCTTTCTGTTGTTAAAAACAGCAAAAATGTCTATACAGCTCCTACTGTTGGAGGATTAATTAGAATTTATGCTCACTTTATAAAAAGTGAATTAGATGATAACAATTTTATTGAATTTTTCAATTCTGTAAGTGAAGACTATAAAATAACAGATAATATTAAATACCAAGCAAGTATTTTAGTAGATAAAGATATAACAAAATTGTATCCAGAAGTTACTATAAAGAATAATGGCTCTGGTTCCAGTGGAACAGTGTTTATTTTTGACTATAATACGTTATAAAAGTACATCTAAACAAAATTCGTTACAATGTAATAATTTATGTGATTATATAATAAGTCTTTTCATTGACTTGAAAGCGCTTAAATGATAGAATAAATTGTAAATTTATCTAAGGAGGATAATGCAATGAAAATTAAAAAAATTGCAATTGCTGTGTTATCTTTGTTTGCGTTTGGAGGCGTTCTTTTAGGAACAACATCATGTGATGATGAAGTGATTTCAAATGCACCACAAATAGAAGCTGTTGAAGGTACTACAATCGAGCTTACTTCAATAAGCTTAGATACAGAAAATGTTCAAAGGGTATTTTATGTAGGTGACACATTTAATTGTGACAATTTAATAGTAAATAGAAAATTTATACGTAGAAATATTGAAACAGAACTAGTTGTTGAAAAGAATTTATCTGATCAAACTAAAATTTTCTTTGTTGACACTAGTGAAGTTGATATGAATCATGTTGGAGAATATTTAGTTTATGTCAGTGTAAGACTTGGAACTGTTATGAGACGTGAAGTATATAAAATAGAAGTAAAGTCTTCATTATTTGAAACAACTCCTAATATTACTTATGCTGCAGGATTAGATGTTACATTTGCAGATAATTCAAAGATTAAAACTTATTTATTAAATTCAAATGATTTAGATGCAAATAACTTAGTTGACAACATGAAATTTAAGTTACAAAAGGCAACTAATGATGCAAATGGCAATACAACATTAGAGGCACAAGATTTAACTAAGAGTAATGTTAAGATTGAACAATCAGTTAATCGTAATAAAATAGGAACATATATGATTAAGGTTACATATGATAATGGTAATGTTAATATTAATGGAAAGAATTACGAAAACAAGGTTACTTCATATGTAATTGTTGATGTTACTAACCCAATCAGAAGAATCCAAGTTCTTGATACATCAACTGCTGTATTTAATGCATCAATTGATGGAATCAATGCAGAACAAGCAGGCTGGCAAGTAAGAGTTACTCCAACTGTAGGTGATGCATATACAGACAGCTTTACTTATGAAAAGTATTCAATTGAAAATCTTGATATCTTTAAGTGGGGTAAGCAACAAGAAATTAGAGTTGTTTTAAATGCTGATCCAACCGTTTCATGTACAAAGATTATTCAAATCAATGAATCTACAACTCAAGATATTAAGGCATATTATGATTTAGAACCACAGATCCAAGGATACAATGGAGATGGAAATCCAACTAGTATTTTACTCGGAACTGCTGATTTCATTTACGGACCTTTACCAGCAAAAATTGGTGATGATGTTTATTATTCATCAGGTGCAACTTATGTTCTTAATAGATCTGCTGATTCATATGGAAGTATTTCATTCCCTACAAGAATCACTATAAAAGGTTCTGCACAAGCAATAAAAATCGTTATGGATAAACCAGGTCAAATTGTAGCATTCTATGCATCAACTAATGACGAAGAACGTGATATCACATTCTGTAGTGATAATAATGGCCAAGTTGGTGAAGAGTTACAATCTGCTATGACTTCATCAACAAAGCAAGTTATTTCAAGAGTTACATTTAATGCAGAAAAAGCAGGAACATATTACATTTTAAACACATCAGGTGGTATTTATGTTCATGGCTTAATTGTTGCAAAGAGTAAGTAGGAGGGGATAATAATGAAGAAGAAATATTTATTAACATTAGGTTCTCTTGGTGCGTTATTCCTATCAACAATTACTCTAGCATCATGTGGACAAGCTAAAACTTATAAAGATCCAGCTGGTGTTGCAGTAGAATCAAACACAAAAACAGTTTATGTTTCTCCAACTGCTTCACAAAACGGAGATGGCACAAAAGCAAATCCATATAAATTTTCAGTTGCAATCAATAGTGTAACTCCAGGTTCAACAATTTTACTTGCCGCAGGAACTTATTCATATAATGACCGTATCCAAGTTCCAGCAAGTGGTGCTGAGTATGGATATATCACAGTAAAACCAGAAGAAGATAATGGAAGAGTAGTTTTTGATTTCTCTCAACAAGTTTTTGATGGTTCACAAAGAGGTATTCAAATTTATGGAGATTTCTGGCATTTTAAAAATGTAGAAATTACGGGTGCTGGTGATAACGGTATGTATATTGCTGGTAGCCATAATATTATTGAAGATTGTATTTTCTATAATAATAGAGATACAGGATTACAACTTGGTCGTGGTTATTCAGATCAAACAAAGATTGATGAATGGCCATCAGATAACTTAATAAAGAATTGTACATCATTTGCTAACTATGATGCTGAAACATTTGGTGAAAATGCCGATGGTTTCGCTGCTAAGTTAACAATTGGTTATGGAAATGTATTTGATGGATGTATGGCATTTAGAAATTCTGACGATGGTTGGGATTTATTCGCCAAGGTAGATTCAGGAAATATCGGTACAGTTGTTCTTTATAACTGTGTTTCATTTGAAAATGGTTATTTACCATATCAAATTGAAAAAGAAGATGGTTCAGGAGTTAGAACTTATAATACACTTAATGGTGATGGTATCGGCTTTAAGCTTGGTGGATCAACTATGGAAGGTAACGTATTAGTTGAAAACTGTGCAGCTTGGGATAACAAGCTTCATGGTGTTGGTGATAACTCTAACCCAGGTGTTATTAGTGTAAAGAATTTCACAGCATATAATAACTGTTCAGGTTTAAATGCTGATGGTACTATTAGAGCTATAAGAGGTATTGATACTGATCAAAACAAGTCAAATAATATCGACTTAGCTCGTTCTATAGATTCATATAATAATTATTATGGAATTCTATCATTTGTTGATAACCAAGCTAATTTCTCAACAGCAAATGATTCAAGCTATAATAAAGACGCATTTAGAGGAAGCGTTGCATATTCTGTATTCCAAACAGCATATAAGAATAATGATGGTGAATTATATAACTATTTCACAGGATATGAGGATGGTTCATCATATGCATCAGATTCTGTTGATACTAACTTCTCAAGTGGTAGACAAGAAGTAGGATATGTAACAAGTGCTGATTTTAAGAGCTTAACTTCTGTAAATGCAGTTTGTTCTACAGTAAATGATTTAGAATCTTTAGTTACACTTTCTAAGAATTTAAGAAATGATGATAATTCAATCAATTTAGGAGATCACTTAGCATTAGCTGATAATTCTAAATTTAAGACTTACGCAAATGGAAATGCTATTGGTGCAACTTTAAATAAGACATCTGATTCAGCTTATAATCATTATGAATTATATAACTGGAAGACTAATAATTTAAAATATACAAAAGATGAAATTGCAGTATTAGATGCAAGTAAGACTCTTGAAGTAATCGCAGATTATGATGCAGTATATCAAGATTTCAAGCTTCCAACATATATTAACGGTTGTGATGTTAGCTGGAAGAGTTCAAATAAGAATGTAGTTACTATTGATAAAGATGAAAAATATACTATTTCTAACGCAGTATATACATTTGGCAGAATAAACGTTCCAGAAAGAGAAGAAAAAGTTAGATTAACTGCAACTATTACAAAAGGCGTTTACGGAGTAACTAAAGAATTTGAAATTCTTGTTAAGGGACGTAAGCAATCATTAGGTGATTTAATTTCAAGTAATGGTAAAGTAATTAGAGTTGATTTATATGGATTCTACGCAGCCCCATATATTTCTGCTACAGATGCATCATCAATTTCATCTAGTGAGTTACCTGCATCAACTTATACAATGTCATACAGTTATAGATATGCAACAGATGGTAATGCTAAATTCTATAACGTTGATAATGTATATACATCAATTCCTGGTGTATATGAGGTAACTGCAACAGCAACATGGACTGCAGATAACCAATATAAATCAAGCTATAAGTTCTTCGTATATATCGTTGACCCTGATTGTGATATTGACTTCATGGCTGATTCTTCAGTTGTTACATTAAGTAATGATGGATTTGTTGTAAGCGGAAATTTATCAAATATTGAAGGTGATGTTATAGCTGTTACATCTCCAACTCAATTAACACTTTCTAGTGCCGCTGATATCTTAGC
>JAEEHU010000068.1 GCA_016280975.1 Acholeplasmatales bacterium
AATCTACTTCTTATATCGCATCATTAATTGCTTCATTAAAGCAAGCCTTCTTCTGGGTAGGCTTAGTAATGGGAGTATTCGCAGCATTAATGCTATTAAACTTCATTACTGTATCAATTTCATCAAAGAAAAAGGATATTGGTATTTTAAGAGCCATTGGCGCAAGAAAGATAGATGTATTTAAAATCTTCTATTCTGAATCATTATTCATTGGTATTGTATGCTTCTTACTTGCATCAGTTGCGACATTTATAGTTGAGATGTTTTTGAATAATTACTTTGTTGAAAAGATTAATATAACAATATTATCATTTGGAGTAATTAATATAGGATTAATACTTGCTATTGCTTTATTAATTACATTTATTTCAACAATATTCCCAGTAATTCACTCATCAAGAAAGCCTCCAGTTGAAGCAATTAGATCATTATAATATAACAAAAAAGAAGTTTGAAAATTAAAATCAAACTTCTTTTTTCTTTACTTTAATGTTAATTCAGCTTTATATCCATTTAATTCAATTACTTTATCAGACTTATTATTCTCATAACCATTTAGTATTAATTTAGTTTTTCTTCCATCATTAATAATATAAGCATTATTCTTTAAATATAAATTAATAACTGAATTCCAGCCATTTAAATCAAGCTTATCTAGGCTTGAATCATAATAAACATCCATATTAACACCTGATGTTAATTCAAGGTGGCCATTCATATTTGATATATGTGCCTCTTCTACTTTGCCATCAAATTCAATATGCTTTCTCTCATTAAAGTCATGAATAATAAAGCTCTTTAAATTACCATTTAGCTCAAGCTCATTAAGCATAGCACATGGAAGTGTCATTCTAACATAGATATGATTTAGTGAATCCTGATTAGATATCATATCCTTACATGCTTCAAACTTAATACAAGATAGATCCTTCTTATCAGTTTTAAGTCTAACCTTTATAAGCTTATATGCTTCAATATCTAAATCTGATTTAATTTCAATTAATACCTTATCAGTATCAGATAAGGATAAATCAAATTCCTTAATGAATCCTAAATCAATTTCAAAAAGAGATTTATTAAAGATATCATATTCTACTCTACTTACATTATCCTTAATAGCCTTAGTATCAGATATAAGCTCATCTAAGGATATATTAAATAATTTGGATATAGCCTCCATATTTGATATATCAGGTGTACCTAAGCCTGACTCCCACTTAGTGATGGCTTGTCTTGATACATTTAGCTTATCAGCCATCTCCTCTTGAGTTAAATTATTTTGTTTTCTTAATGTTTTAATTTTTTCATTTATCATTTTTCTTTTCCTCCTAATTTCACCCATAGTTTAAACTAGAATTTAAAGTAGCACCATAAACCTTAATTTACATTATACCAAATATTTGGCTACTTATCGTAGCATTTACATCAAAATTAGTAATAAACGCGCTAAAAATGATATTTATTATATAAATATAAAAAATAATTGACACGCAAAATCACTTTTGATATAATACGAGAGCGTGGGTAAAAGGCAGCAGTCCTAATATTCTAGATTATATCTAAAAGCCTAATGGTTTTAAAAGTAACCTTCGCTGCTTGATGGTGAAATTCTAGTTTTAGATATCCTAAAATAAATGGATTAGACGTTTACTCCCAAAAAATTATTATATTTTATAGGAGGACATAAAAATGTCAAGATTTACAGGTTCAAGCTGGAAAGTGTCTCGTAGATTAGGTTATTCTATCAGCGAAACTGGTAAAGAATTAGCTAAGAGAAAGACAGCTCCAGGACAACATGGTGCAAAGCGTGGTAAGCAAAAGGAATACGCTGCACAATTAGCTGAAAAGCAAAAGGTTAGATTCACTTATGGTGTATCAGAAAAGCAATTCGTTAAAACATTTAATGAAGCTTCAAAATTAGAAGGTATGACTGGTGTTAACTTTTTAAAGGTATTAGAAACTCGTCTAGATAACTTAGTTTATCGTTTAGGCTTCGCTTCTACTAGAGCACAAGCTAGACAATTAGTTAACCATGGTCACGTAGTAGTTGACGGCAAGAAGGTTGATATCCCTTCTTATAGAGTAAAGCCAGGTCAAACTATCGCTATGAAGGAAGCATCTAAAAATTTAGTTGTTGTTAAAGCAGCATTAGAGGCAAAGATCGTTCGCCCTGAATATGTATCATTCAATGAGGATACTCAAGTTGGTACTTTCGTAAGAATGCCTGAAAGAGATGAATTCTTACCAGAAATCAACGAACAATTAATTGTCGAATTCTACAACAGAGCTTAATTTTATTAAAAGGTTGGCATTTGCCAACTTTTTATTTTTACTTCTTCTTTTTTAAGCCTCGTTTTTGTATAATATAAATATTAAGGAAGTGTTATTATGCTTGAATATTATAGACTATATCTTCCAAAATCAAAGCGTGAAGTAAAAATAGAAATATCAGTCCCTAGAAATAGAGATAATATCGAATTTGATACATTATACCTACTAGATGGACAAAACGCATTTAAGGACTCTTACGCGGCCTTTGGTAGGTCTATTAGGGCAACTAAATGCTTAAGCCATTTCGCAAGATATTATGATAAAAGAATTATTGGTGTTGCGATACATAATAGTGAATCAGATTTAGGTAGAATAAATGAGTATTCTCCATTTGTTATTAAAAATGGGGCATCAGATGATTGGAAACGCCAAAATGTAAAGGAATGCTATAACTTCTGTGATGATTTTATCTCAACTATTATCCCATTTATCGATAGCAAATATAACACTATAAAGAATAAAAACCATAGATTCATCTATGGTTCTTCACTCGCAGCCGTAACAGCATTATACCTAGGCTTTAAATATCCTGATTCATTTAATTATATTGGAGCTTTTTCTACTGCCTCATTCTTA
>JAEEHU010000069.1 GCA_016280975.1 Acholeplasmatales bacterium
ACGATTTCTTGTTTTTTACCATCTTTAGAGGCAATAATAACCTCTGATGCTTCTTCTCCAACCTTTTTAAGAATCTTATTTTCTCCCTTATCAATTAGATAATTTGTATAAGATCCTTCAACTGGATTTTTAATTCTATCTTTAATTGTTGCTTCTAGGTTAGATAGCTCATTATCTGAAACCTTAACCTTTTCTCTATTTAAAACAATTAAATTCTTCTCTTCTAGATCTCTATAGAAGCATGTTGCATTTCCTGTATGGCATGATATTCCGTCCTTTTGCTCTACTTGGAATAATAATGCATCTCCATCACAATCGATTGAAGCACCCTTTAAATATTGGAAATGGCCAGATTCTTCACCTTTTACCCATAATTTTTGTCTTGAACGAGAATAATAAGTCATCTCGCCAGTATCTAAAGTTCTTTTTAATGCCTCTTCGTTCATATAGGCAACCATTCTAATTTTTTTAGCATGGTAATCTTGAATTACACAGACAACTAAGCCATTTTCATCATATTTTACTTCATTTAAAAATTCATTCTTTGTCATAGTCTTACATTTACTCCTTTATCTTTAAGGTATAATTTTAAATCCTTAATTTCAAGCTCCTTATAATGGAATAGTGATGCGGCAAGGGCAGCACTTGCGCCTACCTCAAATGCATCATAAAAATCATCCATCTTTCCTGCACCACCAGATGCGATAACAGGAATATTTACAGCCTCAGCTACTAATTTAGTAAGCTTAAGCTCATAACCATTTTTAACTCCATCTGTATCCATTGATGTAAGTAAAATTTCACCAGCACCTAAGCGTTCAACCTCTTGTGCCCATTTTACTGCGTCAAGTCCTGTTGGAATTCTTCCACCATGTATATAAACCTCATAGAATTCTCCATTCCATTTAGCATCAATTGCTGAAACTATACATTGGCTTCCATATTTTAATGCACCTTCCTTAATAAGGTTTGGATTTTTAACTCCACTTGAGTTAATAGAAACCTTATCAGCTCCTGCATTTAAGATATTATGAATGTCTTCAAGACTATTTATTCCTCCACCTACTGTTAAAGGAATAAATACCTTCTTAGCTGTATTTCTTACAACATCAAGAATAATACCTCTTTTTTCATGTGATGCAGTTATATCTAAAAATACTATTTCATCAGCAAGTGAATTAGAATAAATGCTTGCAACCTCAACTGGGTCACCAGCATCCTTAAGTCCTAAAAAGTTAATACCTTTAACAACTCTTCCTTCCTTAACATCAAGGCAAGGAATAATTCTTTTACACATCATAATAATCACTCCTCGAATTTATCGATGGCCTCTTTTAGATTAATTTCACCTGAATAAATTGATTTTCCTAATATAATTCCCTTACATCCGATTTTCTCTGCATCCTCTATATCTTTTAAAGATTTAGCACCACCAGATGCGATTATATCAAGACCAACCTCAACCATTTTAGAGGTTTCATCAACACTAATACCTTCAAGTGTTCCATCCTTTTTAATATCTGTAAAAATAATAGTCTTAACACCTATTGCTTTTAGTTTTTTTGCAAATTCTGTTGCCTCAATATTTGATGTATTAAGCCATCCATGTGTTGCGACCATCATATTCTTACAGTCAATTCCTATTACTATTTTATCGCTACCATATTTATTTATAGCTTGCTTAACAAAATCTAAATTTAGGGCACTAGAACCTAAAATAACACGCTTGATACCAATATTAAGTAGGATATCAATATGATCTAGTGTTCTAATTCCTCCACCTAGCTCACAATCAATTTTAGCTATATTAATAATATTTTTAACAGCCTCAAGATTAGTAAATTTACCATCCTTAGCACCATCTAGGTCTACAAGATGCAAAAATTTAGCACCCATTTCCTTCCATTTAAGTGCTTGAGTAACTGGATCTCCATAATTAGTTACTTGACCATAGTCACCCTTATATAATCTTACTGCTTGTCCATCTTTTAAATCTATTGCTGGATATATTCTCATAGTTCACCAAAATTCTTAAGTATTTGAAGTCCTACCTCACCTGATTTTTCAGGGTGGAATTGTACTCCAAAGACATTTCCTTTTCTTACTGCGCTTGGAAAATCAACTCCTGCATAATTTGTAGATGCTATTTCACAAGATGATTTTGTTCCATGATATGAGTGAACAAAATAAACATCCTTTAAATCTACACCCTTTAATAGCTCATTATCCTTAGTTACTTTGATTTGATTCCATCCCATATGTGGTACTGGATATTTTTTACCATCTACATATGAATCGAATTTAACCATTTCGCCATCGACAATTTTTAAACCATCGTGAGTGCCATATTCATAGCTTCTTTCAAATAATAATTGCATACCAACACATATTCCAAGTACATATGTGTTTTTCTTTATTAATTCATTTAATACTTCATCAAATCCATATTTTTTAAATGTATTGATTGCATCCTCAAATGCACCAACACCAGGTAATATAACCTTATCTGCCTTTAATATTTCATCTTTATCTGAAGTAATAACTGATTCATAGCCTAAATAATCTAAAGCATTTTTAACACTGAATAGGTTACCAATGCCATAATTCATTATCGCTATCATTAGATCACTCCTTTTGTAGATAAGCTCCCTTTTAAATTAGGATTAATTGTTATTGCATCCTTAATATTCTTTGCAAATGCCTTAAACATTGCTTCAATTATATGGTGAGCATTATCACCACGATAAACTAAGAAATGTAGATTCATGCTGGCATTTGATGCAAAAGATCTGAAGAATTCATCAGTTGTTTCAGTTTCAAAATCACCACATTTAGTAGTTCTTAAGAAATCATTTGCATTTGATGCGTAGTAATTTCTACCACATAAATCAATTGCACATAAAACAAGTGAATCATCCATTGGCATTACAAATGATGAATATCTATTGATACCTTCCTTAGAAGATAAAGCTTTATTAAAAGCATCTCCCATAACGATACCAATATCTTCAACAGAGTGATGCATATCAACCTTTAAATCACCCTTACATCTTACATATAAATCGATTGATGAATGCTTAGAAAAAGTATTTAGCATATGATCTAGAAAGCCAATTCCAGTATCAATATCTGCCTTTCCCTCTCCGTCTAGATTTAATTCAACAACTATTTGTGTTTCTTTTGTTACTCTTTCTACTTTTGCTTTGCGCATTTTAACACCTCGATTAGTTTGTCATTTTCATTCTTTGATCCTACAGTAATTCTATATGTAGTATCATCAAATCTTCTAATATAAATCTTGTTTTGCTCTAGAATATCAAAGTATTTCTTTTCAAACTTTACTA
The DNA here is from genome assembly GCA_016280975.1 of Acholeplasmatales bacterium. Lineage (GTDB taxonomy): Bacteria > Bacillota_I > Bacilli_A > Acholeplasmatales > Anaeroplasmataceae > Anaeroplasma. The sequence continues at coordinate 3,345 of JAEEHU010000069.1, forward strand.
ATATGAAATTAGCTTCACTCTTAAATACATTGAAATCTAAGCTCTTTAATTCTTGATATAATCTTTCTCTTTCTGATTTAATTAAGTCAATTTGCATCTTGTATAAATCAAATTTAGAAATTGCAATTTCAGCTAATATTTGAGAAATTGTAGTAACTGAATAAGGAGCCTTAATTGCATTAATCATATCAATGTTATCAATGTTTGAAATTGCATAGCCACATCTAATTGATGGTAAGCTTAAAGCCTTAGAGAATGTTTTAAATGAAATAACATTATCATATTCTAAAGCTATCTTGGCATAATCATATCTTGCAAAATCAATATATGCTAAATCAAGTAATACTAAGCTATCAGTTGATTCAATAATCTTTCTTACCTCAGCCTCAGTAAAATATTGACCAGTCGGATTATTTGGTGAGCATACAAGCACAAGCTTTGGATTATGAATCTTAATTAATTCAATCATTTTATCTACATCAAATAGATAATTCTCATCACCAACTACAGGAATATACTCTCCTTGTTCAAGCTCAGTAAATACCTTATACATTGAAAATGATGGGCTAAAGCCTAATACCTTATCTCCCTTTTCTATTGTTGCTCTAAAGCAGGCATCTAAAAGTTCATCAGATCCAACTCCTACTGTGACATTCTTATAGTCAATACCATAATGTTTAGCAATAGCTTTATTTAATTGTTCCTCATCCATATCTGGATATCTATTGAATTCAACACCATCTAATCTCTTATGGAATTCATCAATAATTTCCTTTGGAGGATTATAAGGTGATTCATTAGCATTTAGTATGATTCCATCAGTAATTAGTTTTGAATGATATGGCTTCATATTCTTAAAGCTATTCTTCATGTACTTCATAGGATTAATCCTTTCTTATCTTAGCAGCTAAAGCATGCATTTCTAATTCTTCATAATTACCAAATGTGTATACAGAATCAGCAAGCTCGTTTGCTACATTCTTATCAAGCTCAATGATAGATGACTTTTTAATGAAATCATCTACACCAAGTGGTGAAAAGAATCTTGCTGTACCACATGTAGGTAAAACGTGGTTAGGTCCTGCCATATAATCACCAAATGATTCTGCAGAATAATGTCCAATAAATATTGCACCAGCATTCTTAATCTTATCAACAATGCTTCTTGCATTATCGATTGCAAGTTCTAAATGCTCTGGAGCAAGTCTATTTGTATAGCTAATTGCTTCATCTAAGTCCTTTACAACTACAATCTTAGATGTATTTGTTAAAGACTTCTCTAAAATATTCTTTCTCTTAGCATTAGTAAGGTAATTTTTTACCTCTTTTTGAATTTCAAGTGCCTTATCATAGTCATCAATAAATAATGTTGATGATGCTATTTCATCATGCTCAGCTTGTGCCATTAAATCCAAAGCAACATACTTAGCATTTGATGTTTTATTACCAATTACACAGATTTCAGATGGACCTGCAATTGAATCAATTCCACAAAGTCCATAAACTTCTCTTTTAGCAAGTGCAACGAAAATATTACCAGGTCCAACAATCTTATCTACTCTTTTAATAGATTCTGTACCATATGCTAAGCTTGCTATAGCTTGAGCACCACCAACCTTGTATAGGTGATCAACCTCGCATACATAGGCTGCAGCTAATACTATTGGTCTAATTTCTCCTCTTACTGCAGGAGTTACCATAACGATTTCCTTACATCCAGCAACCTTTGCAGGTAGGATATTCATTAATACGCTTGATGGATAAGAAGCTTTACCACCAGGTACATATACTCCAACTCTTTCAAGTGGTGTAATCTTTTGTCCTAGCTTTGTACCAATACTATCAGTGTATTCCCATGACTCTCTTTTTTGATGTTGATGGTATGAATAAATTCTTTCCTTACTTTTTACTAAAACATCTTTAATCTCACTATCTAACGACTCAAAAGCCTTTTTTTGAGCTTCCTTAGATACTTCTATATCACTAATCTTAAAATTAGGATCATCAAATTTTCTAGTATATTCTTCAAGCGCCTTATCGCCATTTTTTGCGATATCAGAAACAATTTTCTTAACTGTATCTGAATAGTCTCCACTATTTACACTTCCACGCTTATTTAAAACTTTAAAATAATCTTCTATTTCGTCTTTTGTCTTAATGATTTCAAGCACGAAAATCACTCCTTTACTAACTCTTTAAATCCTGAAATTATATTTGATATTTCATCATACTTTGTTTTTAAACTTGCATTGTTAACTATTAATCTTGCTGATAGGTTATGAATAGTTGTAACATCCTCAAGACCATTTTCCTTTAATGTTCTTCCTGATTCAACGATATCAACAATAACATCAGATAAGCCAACAATAGCAGCAAGCTCAACTGAACCATTTAACTTAATAATTGTAATGTTTTGATGGAGTGTATCAAAATATTCTTTAGCAATATTAGGATATTTTGTTGCAACACGAAGATTTGGCTTTAATTTATAAGCCTCTCCTTCGCCCTTCTTTGCACAAACACACATTCTACATTTACCAAAGCCTAAATCTAAAACCTCAGCAATATCTCTGTTTTCTTCTAAGATAGTATCCTTACCAACGACACCCATATCTGCAACTCCTGATTCAACAAAAGTTGGAACATCAGATGGTTTAGCTAAAAAGAATCTATATTGACCTTCTTCAATAACAAGTCTTCTATCCTCATCACTGATTTCAATGTCACATAAATCCATTTGCTTTAGCATCTTTAAAATCTTATCTGCAAGTCTACCCTTTGATAACGCAAATGTTAACATATTAAGCAACCTCCTTAATATCAAATCCATTTGAAGTATATTCTATAACCTTATCATAGCCATTTTCCTTAGCATATTTCATTGCTTCATCTAATGACTTAAATGATGATTGATTTACATAGATTCCTTCTTTTCTAAAGCCTTCGTTATTAATTGTTGCCTTAACAAATAATTCATCTGGTTGAATAGTTAAATACTTTTCCTTTTTGATATCAATTAAATTGTTGTTAATAACATAGTCATTTAATAAATCTAAGTTGATACCAAAACCAATATTCTTTAAATCTTTACCAAATTCCTTAAATAGATTATCGCATCTACCACCAGAAATAACTTGCTTTAAGACATTATCAATATATACATTGAATACAATTCCTGTATAGTATCTTGCATATGGATAAATTGAAAAGTCAAAGATAATGTTATCTACATCTAGTTCTCTTAAATACATGTATAATTTTTTTAAGTAGATAACCTCTTCTTGTGACTTATAGCCATTAAGCTTATTGATTAAGCCTTCAATGAACTTTAATTTACCACCACGCATCATTAAGTCAATTAAGAATGAGCTAGCATCACTATTAGTACTTGATTCTAATACTTGTCTTAATGTTACATAGTCCTTATTTTCAATACAGTCATAGATTTCATCCTTTAATTCAGATGATATCTTTAAATCATCAAATAAGACATCTAGGAACTTAGATGAACCAATATTGATAGTAAATGAATTTACATTGCAACATTTTAATGTTCTATATGCTAGGTAAATAATTGATGCATCTTGTGCTACACCATCTTCACCAATTAATTCAACACCAGCCTGTAAGAATTCATGATTCTTTCCTTGATATAATCTAGGATAACGATAAACTGAATTTGAATAACAAAACTTTAATTTATTTGGAAGAGTATTACTTGAACCAACAAATCTAGCAATAGATGATGTCATATCGTTTGATAACGCTAATACTTCACCTTGTCTATTGATTAGGTTATATAAATCTGGCTTTTGATGTCCGTCAAGTGAATATACATCAACATACTCAAGTCCTGGAGTTTGGATTAGTTCGTAGCCAAATGATTTGAAGCTTTCAAGAACTCTATTTTCTAATTCTTTTTTAACTAAAATTTCTTTTCCGTATAGATCTTTAAAACCATCAGAAATGTGTAATTTATAGTTCTTCATAAATATCACCCTTTCATTTTTTAGAAAAAACTAAAAAATATTTATGATATTATATCATAATATTTATGAGAATTCTATTAATTTAACACTTTTTCAAATATTTATTAAAAATATTAATTATTTATAATTAAAAATGGAATTTTAAACTATTAAATCGAATTTTTATTATCAACTGTCTAAAAAATGATATAATAACTACAGGTGATATATATGAAAAATAAAATTAAAATTTTATTATCTATATCATTTCTACTTTTTATTTTAACAAGCTGTAATTTACCATTTTTTCAGAATGATACAACTGAAAAAATAACTATTACTGAAAATAAAACAGATCATTCGATTACTGTTGATGATAGTAACATTAACGAAAATGGATATAATGTTATTTTCGAATGTGATAATGGATATAGAATAATAACTAAAACAAATTTAAGTAATAAAATAAATAAACCTTCTAATCCAACTAAGGATTTTGCAACATTTAAAGGATGGTATTATAACAATCAAGAATTTAACTTTAATAATACCATTAATAAAGATGTAACATTAATTGCAAAATGGGATCTAGATTATGAGGGATTAGTAAATTACTTCTATAAAAACACTATTAAAGCAAATATTAAAGTAATCACAACAAGCTATAATTATTCAACCACTTTTGGATATAGTCAATCTACTTCTTCAGGTATTATTTTTAACTCAGATAGTAACTATTATTATGCTTTAACTAATAATCATTCAGTAGCAAAAGCAAGTGATAAAAACAATGTAATGCACGAAGTTGTTGATGCTTATGGTAACACATATGAAACTGGTGTTTTATGTAATGATTTAACATATGATTTGGCAGTAATAAAATTTACTAAATCAACAAAAAAGCCTTTAGATATCATAAAATTTGCATCTTACGATTCATTTATTGGCCAAAAACTAATATCAGTTGGAAATCCAA
>JAEEHU010000011.1 GCA_016280975.1 Acholeplasmatales bacterium
TATGGGTCATAACCTCTAACATTCATACCTAATGCTTGGCATGCGTTAGCAACCATAACACCGATTACACCTAAACCAACTACAGCGATAGTCTTACCTAAAATTTCATTACCAGCAAATTGAGCCTTTGCCTTTTCTGCAGTCTTACCAATAGCCTCATCAGCCTTATTATCATTAACCCACTTATTACCACCGATAATATCACGGCTTGCAAGTAATAAGCCACATAATACTAATTCCTTAACAGCATTAGCATTAGCACCAGGTGTATTGAATACAACTACACCCTTTTCTGCATACTTATCAAGAGGAATATTATTAACACCAGCACCAGCTCTAGCTACAGCTAAAATATTGCTATCTAGATCCATATCATGCATAGCTTGTGATCTAACTAGAATACTATCTGCATCCTTAATATCTTCAACTGTCTTATCAGGAGACTTTAATGTTGCTAATGCAACCTTTGAAATCTTATTTAAACAATATGCCTTCATTATTTTAAATTCTCCTTTTCAAACTTCTTCATGAACTCAATTAGTGCAATTACGCCTTCCTTTGGCATTGCGTTATAGATTGATGCACGCATACCACCAACTGTTCTGTGACCCTTTAAGTTTTCTAAACCAGCCTTCTTAGATTCAGCTACGAACTTAGCCTCTAAAGCTTCCTTTTCTTCTGGATTAGTAATTACATTTGGATTTACGATGAATGGAACATTCATTAATGAACGAGAATTCTTTTCAACTGTACCTACGAATAATTTAGAATTATCTAAATAATCATATAATAATTGAGCCTTTTCTTCATTTCTCTTCTTCATAGCTTCAAGTCCACCATTCTTTAATAAATACTTGAATACTAATCCGCAGATATAAATACACCAGCAGTTTGGAGTGTTGTATAATGAATCATTATCAGCTTGAGTTTTATACTTTAACATAGTTGGAGTGAATGGTAATACATCATCAGTGATTAAATCTTCTCTAACGATAGCAACAACCATACCTGCAGGTCCTACATTCTTTTGAACACCAGCAAAAATTAAACCATACTTATTAACATCAACTGGCTCAGATAGGAAGCATGAAGATTGGTCAGCTACTAAAATCTTACCCTTTGTGTTAGGTAGCTTATGGAACTTAGTACCATAAATTGTATTGTTTTCACAAATATATACATAGTCCATATCATCAGTGATAGCTAAATCATCACAGTTTGGAATATATGAGAATGTCTTATCTGCACTTGATGCAAGTTCAACAGCAGTACCATAAATTTTAGCTTCGCTAAATGCCTTCTTAGCCCATTGACCAGTTAAGATATAACCAGCCTTCTTATTCTTCATTAAATTTAGTGGAACAGCTGCGAATTGTTGAGATGCACCACCTTGTAAGAATAATACCTTATAATTATCAGGAATGTTCATTAGCTTTCTTAAATCAGCTTCTGCCTCTTTAATAATATTATCGAACATCTTTGATCTATGGCTCATTTCCATTACGGACATGCCACAGCCCTTATAATCTAACATATCTTTTGCTGCTTCTTCTAATACTTCTACAGGTAAAACAGCTGGACCTGCTGAGAAATTGTACACTCTACTCATTTTAAATAATCTCCTTAATTTCTTTTTTAATTTGAGAAATAAAAAATCCCTAATATGCAAAAAAGCATATAAGGGACGAATATATAAATCCGCGGTACCACCCTAATTAGGTAACCTCACTCGAAATTCGATAACGGGAATTAGCCGGAATTCATTACATTCTCCAAAGAGGTAGATAAAATAGCTTTGATTGTAAACTTTCACCAGCCGTTTACTCTCTAAAAATCAAGATGCCATCTTTAGTCTCTTTATTGGAATCTCAAATTATTTATATTATACTCATATAATAAGTTCTAGTCAATAATAATTTTATATTTATATAAATACATTAAATCTTATTCTAAATTTAATCATATTTGTAGAATAAATTTCGTTAAAAATCACAATATCGCTTGTTTATTATATTTAATACATAAAAAAATAATGGCCACCTAAGTGGCCATTAAATTATTACTTTAAACAAGCTTTACATAATTCGATAAAATCATTTTCAATTAATGATGCTCCACCAACTAAGCCACCATCAATATCAGGTTGTGCCATGATATCTTGGATGTTCTTAGTATTAACAGATCCACCATATAAAATACGGATTTTATCACTAACTTCTTTTGAATAAATATCTGTTAGAATTCCTCTAATAAATTTGCATGCATCCTCAGCTTGAGCTGATGTTGCACTCTTACCTGTACCAATTGCCCAAATTGGCTCATAAGCTACAACAATATTGTCAGGATTTTCAAAAGTTACACCTTCAAATATTTTTGTGATTTGTGTCTTTAATACATCATTAGTCTTGTTTGATTCTCTTTCTTCTAATGTTTCACCAACACAAATAATAGGCTTTAATTCAAATTCAATTGCAGTCTTAACCTTAGCATTGATTCTTTCGTCAGTTTCTGCATAGTATTGTCTTCTTTCAGAATGTCCTAAGATAACATATTCTACCTTAGTATCCTTAATCATAACTGGAGAAATTTCACCAGTATAAGCTCCTTTTTCGTGTTCATTCATGTTTTGAGCTCCGACCTTTAATACGTCGCTTCTCTTAACTAAATCACGAAGAATAATAGCAGGTGCACATACTACGGCTTCTACTCCATCTTTTGGAAGCTTATGATCAACATCAAGTACGAAATGAATTGCTTCATCTCTAGTCTTGTTCATCTTCCAGTTTCCTGCTAAAATTGGTTTTCTCATAATAAAATCCTCAACTTTCAAAAATTATTTACTTAGGATACTAGCGATATCTGCGATTGCTTGAGGAGCTTGATCTCCATCAGCTTCAATCACAACATTTTCACCGCTAGGGATTGCAAGTGACATTAAACCTAAAATAGACTTAACATCAATTGTCTTATTGTGGTAGTGTAAATTAATATCTACAGAATACTTGCTTGCAGCTTGAACTATTTTAGCAGCTAAGCTTGCATGTAATCCAACTGTACTTTTTACTACAATAGTCTCTTTCATAAAAATCCTCCAGAATATTTATTAGTGTAAAGCTAATTATTTTTCATCAACACAGGCAATTCCTGGTAATACTTTTCCTTCAAGGTATTCAAGTGATGCTCCTCCACCAGTTGAAATGTGAGATACCTTAGATGCATAACCTAATTGTTCTGCAGCTGCAGCACTATCTCCACCACCGATAATTGTAGATGCGCCTTCCTTAGTAAGGTTAGCAAGTAAATCACAAACACCAATAGTACCCTTAGCATAATTCTTCATTTCGAATACGCCCATAGGTCCATTCCATACAACAGTCTTAGCACCAGCTAATTCCTTCTTGAATACATCAAGTGTCTTAGCACCAATGTCTAAGCCCATATCGTCAGCTGCAAATTTGTCAACATCCTTATTTACACCTGGTGTATCTTCAAACTTTGTATTTACTACGGCATCAACTGGAAGAATAATCTTACCATTTGCCTTCTTTAATAAGTTCTTTGCTAAATCAACGAATTCTTGTTCTTCACAACGAGATGCTCCAACATTATAGCCTTCAGCCTTTAAGAATGTGAACATCATTGCACCACCAACTAAAACCTTGTCAGCCTTTTCAAGTAATGCTTCAATAACACCGATCTTATCAGATACCTTTGAACCACCTAAAATAGCAACATATGGTCTAACTGGATTATCAACAGCTCCACCAATGAACTTGATTTCCTTTTCTAGTAAGAAACCAGCAGCTGTTTCTTTTACATTTGATGCAATACCAACATTAGATGCTGCAGCACGGTGTGCAGTACCAAATGCATCGTTAACAAATACGTCACCTAAAGATGCCCAATACTTACCTAATTCTGCATCGTTCTTAGATTCCTTCTTTGTTTCTTTATTTTGTGCTACATCGAAATCCTCATAACGAGTATTTTGGAACATTAGGATTTCGCCTTCCTTTAAGCTAGCAGCGGCATCCTCAAGTTCCTTACCTCTTGTTTGGTTAACGAACTTAACACTCTTCTTAATTAATTCTTCTAAACGCTTAGCAACAGGAGTGATATCATTCTTCTTAATATCATCAGCTGACTTAACACGTCCTAGGTGTGAAAAGACAATTGCCTTACCACCATTATTGATTACATACTCAATAGTAGGAAGTGCAGCGCGGATACGAGTATCATCTGTGATAACTCCATCCTTCATAGGAACGTTAAAGTCTACTCTAATTAAAACTTTCTTTCCTTTAACTTGTAAATCTGAAACTATTTTCTTAGCCATATTTTTAAAAATCCTCCGTAAAAATGACTTCTTTATATACATAAAGATTATAGCACAAAGCATTTTAAATATGAAATGAAAATATATATGATAATGTTTTCTTAAAAAAAATTAAATTTTAATATAACAATTATTAAAAATATAGTGTATAATATATCTTTTCAATAAGAAAAAAATTCAGGAAAAATCCTGAATTATTTTTAATCAAACATAGTTTTTTCTTCGTTCATCTTAGAGATTAATTGTTTAAATCTAGTGATGAATTCTAATGTTTTATCCTCTAGATTATCCTTTTCTCTAATAAATGGATCCTTGATATATTTAGATGTGAAATAATCAACACATGTTCCGTTTTTAATAGCGAAGAATGTAGGTACCTCCATCTTAGCAATTAATGTGTCCCTAACAAGCTCAGAAGCCTTAAAGCCTGTATGCTCAACAATGTAATAATACTTTAATTTATTTTCAAGTGTTAAGCAATCTCTTAGGTCCTCTTCTTCCTTAAATACATTAATGAATCTAGGATCATAAACATATATTTCAGAAAGCTTTTCTTCCTTTGCTATTTTATTAACCTCACCAGCTACAGCTTGGAATTCCTCACTCCAGCTTCCACCAACAATTATTAATGCTGAATGAAATCCATCTAAAAGCTCTTTAAATTCATCATATGAAATTTCTTTATAGATATTATTCTCGTCAGTTAAATATTTAAAATCAGATAAAAAGTTCATAATACTCACTTTCTCTTATACTCAATATAATTTTTGTATAGCTCTTTTCTATCAAGATTAAGTGCCTTTGAAACTTCCTTAATCGCATCAAGTGGCTTATAACCAAGCTCTACTAGCTCATCAACCTTAGCGAATGGATCAGTTTCAGACTTTTCTTCCTTATATCCTTCAACTAATAGTACTATTTCACCCTTTATAGAATCTAAATCAATTAAATTAGAAACATTATCCCTAATATATTCCTCATTTATTTTAGTAAGCTCTCTTGCAATTACACAATATCTATCTCCAAGTACTTCTAAAATAGATTTTAGTGTATCATTAATTCTATGTGGAGCCTCATAAAAAATCATAGTATGATTAACATATTTTAATTCTAATAATTGTTGTTCTCTTTTAGTTTTCTTGCTGTCTAAAAAACCATAGAATGTATATGGCATAGGGGCAAGACCAGATGAAATAAGTGCGCTAATTCCTGCACTAGCACCGGGTATAGTAGATACTCTTATATTTTCTTTTATAGCACGAGCCGAAATCTTATAACCAGGATCAGAAATAACAGGTAAGCCTGCATCAGAAATAATCGCGATTTTCATACCGCTTTTTAATTCTTCAATGATCTTATCTTCCTTTACATCTTGGTTATATTCGTGATAGCTTTCTAATTTAGTATTAATAGTATAATGCTTTAAAAGAACAGTAGAATTTCTAGTGTCCTCTGCGTAGATTTTATCAACATTTTTTAAAACATCTATAGCTCTAAGTGAAAAATCACTTAGATTACCTATAGGTGTTGCTACTAAATATAAAATAGCGCCATCACTATCAAAAGATTTTATACGCATTAGTTCTTAATTACACGTAGGCCCTTTTCTCTTAGGTCACGTTGTGCGTATACTAACGCAATAAGCTCTCTACGCTTTTCATTTGTAATCTCAAATTTCTCTTGAAGATTTTGTAAAAACATAAGCTCACTTGTGTTGTATAAATCGTCTTCCATTGAAATTGTTACTAAATTTAGATAAACGATGTTTTTAACAACTTGGTTAGTCTCTAAAAAGAAAGCGATAGTATTTTCGATAGTATCAGTGAATCTGAATGTGTATTCATCCTTGATACTGTCAACTTCTGCCATCATTTTTGTTAAAACTCTTTTTTCAACTGCAGTTGGTTCACCATCAATATCAACCATGTATATTGCTAGGTCAACGAATTTTAACATTTCCTTCTTACTCAATAAACTTAAAAACATATTTAATCAACTCCTTCATAATTATATATTTTTAAGACCTCTTCGGTCCATTTATTGTCATCATTATAAACAAATAGTGGTGCTTCTATCTTTAAGCCACCAGCCTGTCCATCCTTTACACCCTCAATTAATAGATGATTGCATTTAGAATTTAATTTAGGATATACGAATCTAATTCTTTTAGGCTCAATCTTATATTTTCTAAATGTATCTAATATTTCTATTAATCTATCAGGTCTATGAACCATCACTAGCTTACCCTTATTATTTAATAAAAGTGATGCTTCTTTTATTATATCATCTAAATTAGCTAATATCTCATGTCTTGCTATAGCTTTATTATCATTTGGGTTAATATGATTATCTCCTATTTTGAAAAATGGGGGATTAACAGTAACCAAATCATATTCATGAGTTCCTATTTTTTTATTAATATCAATCAAATTATCATTTATCATTTTAATTCTATCTGATAAATTATTCTCTTCAATTGACTTGATAGCTAAATCATATGATGTTTTAAGTACCTCAACACCAATAATACTTGCGTTACATCTAAGTGATAAATAAAGTGGGATTGGAGCGTTACCGCTACATAAGTCTACAATCTTATTTATTCTTTTAGTCATTCCAACAAATGATGCAAGTAATATTGAATCAATTGAAAAATTAAATGAATCTACATCCTGATATATTTTAAGTAGGGGTCTACCTAAAAGTTCATTACAAACTATCGTCATCTAGTTCATCCCTTTTTCTTTTTTCAATTGATGGTGTAAATTTAACATCATCAAGCTTAGGATATCCAAATCTATTTTCATCATTTAGATATTTAACCTTTAGATTTCTATTAATAACATCACAGCTTAATACCTTTGCAGGACCATCAGAGGTCTCAACTATATCACCAATATCAGGTGCATTCTTTCTTAATTCCTTATATAAATCATTCTCATAATTTATACAGCATAATAATTTACCACAGTTACCACTAATCTTAACTGGGTTAAGTGATAGAGATTGATTCTTTGCCATCTTTACACTTACATTGGCAAATTCTGAAATAAAGCGTTGGCAGCAGACAATTAAACCACAAGGTCCAATTCCACCAAATACCTTAGCTCCATCTCTACTTCCTACCTGACGAAGCTCGATTCTCGTATGATAGATATCTGCGATATCCTTAACTAAATCTCTGAAGTCAACTCTTCCTTCACTTTCAAAATAAATAATTAATTTAGCTCTATCTAAGGTATATTCGCACTCTAAAACCTTCATATCTAAGCCTCTTTGCTTTGCAAGCTCTTTTGTTTTCTTACAAATCTCAGGCTCATCTAGCTTGTTCTTTTCATAATTCTTAACATCATTGTCATTAGCGATTCTTGATACTTCCTTTAATTCAGATGTTAAATCCTCTTCCTTAAGATCAAAAATTTCACCAACACAATAACCTAGCTCTATACCTCTAATTGTATTAACTATTACTTTAGTTCCGTCTTTTATATCAAATTTTCCTGGAGCGAAAAAATACTTTTTTCCAACAGGCTTAAATTGAACTTTAATAGCTTTCATAAATACTCCAATTATATAAATTTATCAACTAATGAGAAAAACACATTTTTACTAGATATATTTGAATCAAGCATACGCTCTAATTTCAAGATATCTTCAAGCTTTTCTCTTAGATTATTATTTTTATTTCTATACTTCTCAATTTTATCACATAGACCATCTAAAATCAAATTATCCTTGGCCTCAGTATAATTATTTACATCCTCTAAAAATATGATAATCCATACTAAAAGCATCCTTAATGCTTCTGGCTTAGAATAAAAATAATTTACATTTTTTACATAGAATACTACACCATTTCTTTTTGTATCGATACCAATTAATTCCAAAAATAAATTTTTAGTATCATGGTAGTAATCCATATCGTAAAATTCTTTGGCTTCTTCTGTATCATTAGTTAACTCAGAAAGTAATACTGCATCAAGTCTATTGATGTTATCCTCTTCTAAAAATGATACTATTTTTTCCTTTGGTATTGAATCAAAGTGAACAAGCTCACATCTAGATTGAATAGTTGATAATACATTTGATACCTCATTTGCAATAAATATACCAACTGTTTGAGTCTTGTTTTGTGGCTCTTCAATAAATTTAAGAAGAGAGTTTTGGGCTTGAACTGTTGCTGTATCTATTCCATCAACGATATATACTCTTACACCATCAACAAATGATGTTTTAGAATATTCTTCCTGTAAGTCAGTTATTTGTTCCTTTGATATTGATTTTTTCTTATCCTCAATACCAATGTAATTAACATTCATATGATTGCCATCAATTATTGTATTACATACTGGACAATCAAGGCATCCTCCATTAGGACAGTAAAATAATGTGGCAAGGGCATAAGCCATTTCCTTTTTTCCTGTTCCCTTACCGCCATAAAATAAATAAGCGTGAGAAAGTCTATTATTCTTTTTAGCTGTTTTTAAAATATTAAAAATTGAAGCTTGATTAGAAACCGCACGCTTAATATTCATTACTATTCTCCTATGTAATCTAAAATAATCTTTTTACAATCCTTTATAACATCCTCTAGTGGTTGATTACCATCAACTACCTTAATTCTATCAGGATATAATTTAATAGCCTCATGATATCCCTTATAAACTAAATTATGGAATTCATTATTTTCTAAATCTAATCTATCTGTTTTATCTCTAAGTGATAATCTTTTTAATGCAACCTCAGGTAGTACATCAATAAATATTGTTAAATCAGGTAAATAATCTAAGGCAAATGAATTAACATTTAATACCTTATCAATACCTAAGCCTCTAGCAACACCCTGGTATGCGATTGATGAATCTAAATATCTATCACAAAGTACAATTTTACCCATATTAGCATTAGGTATTATTTTTTCCTTTAAATGTTGCATACGAGCGGCTGCATAAAGTAGCGCCTCACACTCCGGTGTCATCATTGTGTTATTTATATCTAAGATAATATCTCTTATTTCCTCAGCGATTTTTATACCGCCTGGTTCTCTTGTTTGAATGTATGAAATCTTCATTTCATCAAACATTTTTACTATCTCGTTTATTATTGTTGTTTTACCACTACATTCTCCACCTTCGAATGTAATAAAATTCTTAATTTTCATATTAAAATCCCTCACGACAATTATAACATAATTGTTTTAAAAAAATCACTATCAAATAAGGGATTTTAAAATAAAAAAGCCATAAATAAAAAAAGCGCCTTAACCACATCACCCACTAGCTTAAGGCTGCTTCGATCAGGACCTGACCTGGTTCACCGCAGATGATTGATTAAGGACGCACTAATTTTATCATAATAGCATTATGATTTCAAGCGGTCGTTTTCGCGTAATTCTTTAAAAAACTCAGTTATAATTTTGGAACATTCTTCTTCTAATATTCCACCCTCAACCTTTACCTCATGATTGAATTTAACATCAAATAGGTTTATTTTACTAACATGAGTTCCAAATCTATAATCTCTGGCACCATAATATACATATGGTATTCTTGATTGGATAATCGCACCAGCACACATTACACATGGCTCTAGTGTTATATACATTTTAGTATCCTCTAGTCGCCATGAATTTAGCTTTTTACATGCTTTTTTTATCGCAATTACCTCAGCGTGAGCAAGTGATAGTTGGCTACTTTCTCTTTTGTTATAGCCTCTTGCGATAATCTTATCCTTATATACAATTACGCATCCAATGGGTACCTCGCCAATACTATATGCCTTCTTGGCCTCCTCCATTGCTTTTTTCATATAATATTCATTACTTTTCATCTTTAATTACAACGTGGCAATCTCTACATCTTGCCTCATAGGTTTCATTAGAGCCAACTAGAATAGTTGGATCATTATATCTTGCTGGTTCTCCATCAATGATTCTTTGTGTTCTTGTTGCCTCACAGCCACACTTAGTACAGATAGCTGTAAGCTTAGTAACATAATCACTAATTGCAATTACATCACCAACAATACCAAAGGCCTCACCTCTAAAGTCCATATCAAGACCTGCACAAATTACTCTATATCCCATATCGGCATACATTTTTAAATAGCCGATTAAATATTCATCAAAAAATTGAATTTCATCTATTACAATTGCTTGGGTGTCTTTCTTTAAATGGCGCTTAATATCAGCTCCATGGCTAATAGATATAGCATTTAATCTTTTTTGATTATGAGTGACAATCTCAGTTAATGAATATCTATTATCAATAGCTGGCTTAAAAATAATATATTTTTTATGAGCATATTCCATTCTTTTTACTCTTCTAAATAATTCTTCTGTTTTACCAGCAAACATTGGGCCTACTATTGTTTCAACCCAACCCTTTTTTCCTTCATAATAATTCATAATACAACTTACTCTCCTATAATTATAGCCTAATTATAACACTCAAGTTTTTTATAAAAAGACTTGACTTTTATTTTTTATTAATTGCTCTTAAAAGTGCAAAATTTAAATCAGGGAAATGGTATGTAATACTTGAATATAAGTTATTAAGCGCAACTATATTTACTTGAGGTAGGAAGTTATCAAATACCTCATCAACTAAAGTTGATGCACCTAATTTAACTTCATCTGATGGTGCTGGAGTCACTAAAAAGAATAATGCAGTTAATAAACCTTTAAATGTATCCTTTAGTTTCATTACATCTTCCATTGTTTTTACATTTTTAAAGACTCCACTTATAAGAGTTGAAACAACTGATGGTGTTTCTTCTATTTCTTTGTCTGATTCATCAACACCCTTTGATGAAACATATAAAGACATAAATGATTTTACAAGGCCCTTTAATACATCGCCCTTTTTAGTAACAAAATCCTCTCTAGTTTTAATTCCAAATGAACTAAATAATTTATCAACGATAAATGGATAGAACTTCTCTGGTGTTTCATATAACGTTTTTATTGTTTTTTCTTCACCATTTACAGTTTCTTTTTTAACATCCTCATATTGGATAAATCTATTAGGAACATAATCCTCTTCATTCTCACCTAAAATATTACGTATTTCTCTTGAAATTGCTAAGTAATAATCGAATTTACTAATAAAAGAATCAAGCATTACATCTATTCCATACTTATAGAATCCTAAGCTATTTGGTAGAACATAAACAATTAAATCCTGTGAATTATAGAAATTAAAGATATTCTTATTAATCTCTAGATTATTTACAACATCCTCCTCCATAGCTACATTTGGGGCTTCAAATGTATAGCCATAGATATAATCCTTATTAAGTCTACTTAATACTGTATTTGATTGTTGGTTATTAGCTATCATATCAAGCTCATTTGTAACTAAGTTCGCTACAGCACCACCACGAGAATATCCAGTAACCATAATTTTTGTCTTTGATACATCAAGTGATTTTGATGTTATATATGATTCAATAAATGATAATGCATAAGCCTTAGCTACATTAAATCCATTATGATTTCCTTCAAGTCCCAAATCAAAGTTAGAAACCCATTCATTATTATATCCACCACTTCTTATTCCAACTAAAAGACAATCAAATTCACCGATTTTCTTTTTAGCAATACCAAGTGCGATACTATCTTCAGTTGGTTCAATTGTATATGTTGGAGATAATTCTATATCTGAATATCCAATAGTATTATAAAATGCCTTTAGATCATCACCATTTCTTGCATAATCTATGTAAGGTTCAGCATCCCCTCTCTTAACCTTAATATTTCTATTAAAACTTGTTAAGGTTAAGGCTAACAAGAATTCAGCTAAATCTAAATCTAGCTTTGTATTATCTAAAGAAAAATAATCATCATAATATTTAGTATGAGCAGTTGCTATACCCTTATCTTCCTTTTTTACTAATGACACATATGAAAATTCTACATTATCTTCTCTTTTAGTTATAACTTCCTCTTCGGTTGAAGGAATTGATGGCTCAGTTGATCCTGATGGAAGAGCATTTTCTGAGCAAGAAACTAAAGTTATTCCAAATAATGCTAGAAATAAAGTTCCCATTAATTTTTTCATAATATCACGTCCTTTAAAGTATTATATCATAAAATTATTTTATTTTAATATCTATAAAATAAAAAAAGCTTAACCAATGTTAAGCTTAATTATCTAATAATATTACTTATTGTTCATGCCATAACGCTTATTGAACTTTTCTACTCTACCATCAGCTTGAGTAAATACTTGCTTTCCTGTAAAGAATGGATGACAATTTGAGCAAGTATCAACACGAATCTCATCAAGTACAGATCCTGTTTCAAAAGTGTTACCGCATGTAGTACAAGTAACTGTTACTTTCTTATAATTTGGATGTATATCCTTTTTCATACTACATTCACTCCTTCCGCCATGACATCAGTCATAGTAAGTTTCCGACTAATTCTAGCATATATAAATATATATTTCAACTAAAATTTAAATATTTTTATTTTTATTTGAATTGAATGATATTAAATGATACTTCTGATGAATCAGCATATACAAATGTTACTGTATCTCCTATTTCAAGCTCAGCATCATATAAGAATTTTGTTGCCTCTGTTGCTAGGGATGTATTAAGTGTATTATTTGGTGATTTAAATGATATAGCTTCTTTTCTATTATTCTTATAATTTACCTTTATTTCAGATACAACTGTCATAGTCTTTAGGTTAGTACCAGAATAGTATTCATTAGATGAAACAGCTGATACGAATAATCTAGAAATATATCCACCTTGAGTTATAGAATTTTGTTGAGATAAAGTAAATCCAAATTCATAGTCGCCCTCAACATAGCCTGTATCCCATACCTTATTGATAGTATCATATGATGCAGTAGCTAAAACGGATGTAATTACACTTTTTACTTGGTTAGAAGGAATTGCAAAGCCTAAGCCTTCAATTGATGAAGATGATGTATAATTTGAAGAATACTTTGCGTTAACAATACCAATTAAAGCACCAGCTGAATTAAATAATCCACCACCAGAGTTACCACTATTAATTGATGCGTCTGTTTGAATTAGCTTTAATTTCTCATAGGCATCCTTATTAATTACTCTATTAACATAAGATACTACTCCTGCAGATACACTTCCAGGTAAAGTTCCAAGTGGGTTTCCTATTACAATTGCAGTTGATCCTAATCTTAATTTATCTGAATCATCAAAGATTGATGCATATGTATAATCAGTTCCTTCAATAGATAAAACAGCTAAATCATTGTTTTCTGTTCCGCCAACGTATTTTGCTTCATAAGTTTCTGATTCATTTGTTCCATCAGTACTATACTTTGGAATTGTTACACTAAAAGATGTTTGTCCTTCTACAACGTGATAACAAGTTACAATATAGCTTAAGCCTAGTGTTTCATCACTTTGGAATAAAACTCCACTACCTCTTGATGTAGATGTATATGATGATGCCTCAATTGAAACAACTGACTCATATACCATTTCAACAGTATCCTCAATTGAGTTACCTGATGTGCTTGTTGTTGTCTTAATATCACATGATGGTGATTCATAATTACTTTCGTATGTTGTAGATTCTGTAGTTGTATTTGTATTTAATGTATTTCCATTATCTCTAATAATTGAATTTACACTACAAGATGCTAAAAATAGAATTGTCGATAGGATTAATCCTAGTACTAAAAATAAATGTTTTTTCATTTCTATCTACTCCTTTTACTAGCATTATAATTCTAAATTGTGTGATTATTTTGTGAATATTTCTAGAAATTAAAAAGTGGAACAAGTGTTCCACCTTATTATTTAACACTACTAGAATTATTTGAAGTTTCTCTTTAATAATCCTTCTAATGCTCTACCATGACGAGCTTCATCTCTTGCCATTTCATGAACTGTATCATGAATTGCATCTAGATTATATTTCTTTGCAAGCTTAGCTAATTCAGTCTTACCTAATGTAGCACCATACTCACATTCAACTCTCCATGCTAAATTCTTCTTAGTATCATTTGTCATCTTTGGCTCAAGGTCGCTACCTAATAATTCTGCAAATTTAGCTGCGTGCTCTGCCTCCTCAAATGCTGCCTTTTCCCAGTATAGACCAATTTCAGGATAGCCCTCTCTATGTGCTACACGAGCCATACATAAATACATACCTACCTCTGAGCATTCGCCACGGAAGTTAGATACTAATTCTTCGAAGATTGTCTTCTTTACATCTTCTGGAATATCATCATTATTCTTTACTGTTTTAGCATAAACACCGAATTCATGCTCTGCTGCTAGTGGCATTTCACCTTCTACTTCAGTAAATGCCTTTGCTGGCGCCTTACAAACTGGACACTTGAAATCTTCAGGAAGACTATCTCCCTCGTATACGTATCCACAAACCTTACAAACATATTTTTTCATATTTAATCCCCTTTCTTTACTACTTATATTAAAAATTATATTATCAATTTAAAATCGTAAGTAATACTCTGTATATTAATCTTATAATATTATCATTAAGTTAGTCAATTATAATTAATAAAAAGGAACCAAATGGCCCCTTTTTGTTACAATATGTGAACTTTAATTGTATCTGTTACAGCATTACCAATTGATGATGCACCTGTGATAATAACCTTATCACCACGTTTAACGATACCAGTCTTTAAAGCTGTTTCGATTGCGTATTCAAATAATTCGTCTGTAGAATTCTTTTTCTCTGCATAAACTGGGAAAACATTCCAAGCTAAGTTTAATTGACGGCATGCCTTTTCATTAACTGTTATAGCAATGATTGGGGCAACTGGCTTATATGCAGATAATTTAAATGCTGTTTGACCATGATTTGTAACACAAATAATTGCCTTAGCATCTACTTGATATGCACAAGTTACGGCTGCGTTACAGATACATGATAAGAAATCATCACCTAAATCTAGGTTAGTATCTTCAAATACCTTCTTATAATCGATATTTGATTCAGTGAATGTAGCGATATCTTGCATAGCTGTAACTGATTCAAGTGGATACTTACCTGCAGCTGATTCACCAGATAGCATTATTGCAGTTGTTCTATCGTAAATAGCATTTGCAACATCTGATACCTCTGCTCTTGTTGGACGAGGATTTTGTTGCATTGAATCTAGCATTTGTGTTGCTGTAACAACAATCTTACCTTGGTTATAGCACTTAGCTATTAATTCCTTTTGAATCTTTGGTAACATCTTAAATGGAACCTCAACACCCATATCACCACGGGCAACCATAATTCCATCTGATACTTCGATGATTTCATCCATCTTTTCAATACCTTCAGTATTTTCAATCTTAGAAATAATTCTAATCTTGCCAGATGTATCATATTCATCTAAAAGCTTTCTTACCTCTAGTACATCTTCTTTTCTTCTTACAAATGATGCGGCGATATAATCTACGCATTCTTGAATACCAAAAATAATATCATCCTTATCAACCTTAGAAATATAAGGCATATCAACTACTACATTTGGAATATTGATTGATTTTCTATTTGAAAGTGAGGCATTATTTAAAACCTTTGTAACAATATCCTTACCTTCAATTCTTACTACCTCAAATGAAACCTTACCATCATCAGCTAGAATAACAATTCCTGGCTTATTAACATATTTAGCTAAATCTGGATATGTTAAGCCAACCTTTGTTTCATCACCGACTAGATCATAGTCACTTGAAAAAGTAAATTCTTGTCCCTTCTTTAATTCAACCTTTCCATCCTTGAATAATCTTACTCTGATTTCTGGACCCTTTGTATCAAGTAATATTGGAAGCGGAATACCTAATTCTTCTCTAATTCTTTTTACTCTGTCCATTCTTACCTTTTGTTCTTCGTGTGTTCCATGAGAGAAATTTAATCTTGCACAGTCTAAACCATGCTTAATCATTTTCTTTAAAATTTCATCATCATCGCACGCAGGACCTAAAGTACATATTATTTTTGTCTTTCTCATAATAATCATCTCCTACTTTAAATCTTATTTTACCACACTTTTTAATAAGTTACATCAAATAAATATAAGCCTTTTCCATCAAGTGATCTATGAGATATAGAAGGATCCTTTGAATTTAGTACTAAATCAATCTTTTCAATTGACTCTTTTCCTCTTCCAATTTCGACAAGTAAACCCATCATTCTTCTAATTTGATACTTTAAAAAGCCAGTACCAATGAATACAAATTCTAATATTCCACCATAATTATTGATATAGGCATCAGTTATAGTTTTAACTGTATCCTTTCTCTTATCAATAGACGCGGAAGCGAAGCCCTTAAAATCATGAGTGCCGATAAATCTTTTTATTGCCTCACTCATAATCTCATAATTAATATTAGTGATATATTCCTCATAGTTATATCTTAAAGGATCATAATCACCTGTGTTTATATAATATCTATATTCCTTTAATTTAACACTAAAGCGTGCATGGAAATTTTCATCAACAAGTTCTACCTTCTTAAAATGAATATCAGGAGGTAGGAATGCATTTATTCCGTTTTTAATTCCATCCTCTGGAATAAACTTTTCTAAATCGAAATGAATAACCTGATTAATTGCGTGAACGCCTCTATCAGTTCTTCCTGATGGATAGATTTTAATATCAAGATTTAATAATTTATATAAGGCCTTTTTGATTTCAAGCTCAACAGTTGGTAGCTCCTCTTGAATTTGAAAGCCCATATAATTATGACCATCGTAAGAAATAATACATTTATATCTATACATAATAAATCATACTCCATATAGTAACGCCTAAGAATCCCAATACTACCACTATTGCCAAGTAATCAATTAGTCTTACCTTTAATTTATCAAGCTTAGTTCTCTTAGCACCAATTACATAACCACGTGCTTCCATCGCATTAGATAAATCATCAGCTCTTCTAAATGATACGACAAACATAGGAATAAGTAAGGATATAATCTGTGATACCTTATCCTTTAGGCTACCTTCACTAAATTCAACACCACGAGATGCTTGTGCGTTCATAATCTTTTTAGTTTCATTCATAAGTGTTGGAATAAATCTTAATGTTAAGCTTATTAGCATCGCAAATACACCAACATTAATCTTAAATACCTTAAGAGGTGATAATAATGATTCAATACCATTATTAATATCTGTTGACATTGTAGATAAAGTTAAAAGAGATGTTATACCAATCATCAATATAATTCTTATAAATATAAAGCTACTCTTAATTAAGCCCTCTTGCCATACCTCTAAATGGAAATTAGCCCAAATCATATTGAAGTTCCATGAGAACTTCTCAAATGGATTATTCCACATAACGACAAAACCTAAGAACACAATAACTAATAAATATAAGAATTTAAATTTTATATATTTACTTGTGAAAAAATATAGAACCAATAATCCAATAATTATAAGCATTTGATATAAACCAAAGCTCATATCAAACGTATATAAAAGATGAGTAGGATCTGTACCCTTTGTGTATATTAATTGCAAAATGAAAGTGAATAATAATAGGAATAATAATCCTCTTATTCCCTTTAATACCTTAATAGGTGATATTCTTGCGGATAAGAACATTAAAATAAATGTTCCAAGTGCAATAAGCATTCCCCAAATATTAGGGATTAAGAATACTATTACAATTAATACAATTGAAAGTACAATTTTTACTCTAGGATCCATCTTATAAATCCATGAATTACCAGGAACATATTGACCAAAGCTAATGCTATTCATTAATATCACCTAGCTTTCCTAGTAATTCATTTATATCATAAGAGTCATAATCTAAATTTAAGTTTAGCTTTTCATTTAAATAATCAATTAATAAAAGCACATTAGGCTTTGATAAGTGATTCTCTAAATAAGTATTATCCTTAAATAGATCCTCTTTATTTCCATCATAAGTAATCTTAGTATCATTTAATACTACTACTCTTGTCGCATATTTATAAACAATATCCATATCGTGAGTAATCATAACAAATGTCTTATTTGTCTTCTTATGGATATCATTAAATAATTCCATTATTTCCTCTTGGCCCTTTGGGTCAAGTCCTCTAGTTGGTTCATCAAGTAGTACTATTTCAGGGTTATAAGCAAGTACACCTGCGATAGCTACCTTTCTCATTTGACCACCAGATAGGTTAAATGGAGACTTATCCTTAAGGTTAGTAATATGTAAAAGCTTCATAACATTGATTGCCTCTTTTTCGGCATCTTCCTTTTTAAAGCCGAAATTCTTTGGGGCAAACATAATATCCTTAATTACTGTATCCTCAAACAATTGATATTCTGGAAATTGGAAAACGAAGCCTACATTCTTTCTTACATCCTTAAGCTTAGGATTTTTACGCTTCTTATTTGTTATTTCATAATCAAATATTTTTACCTTACCAGATGAAGGAAGCTTAAGTGCATTCATATGCTGAAGTAAAGTTGATTTACCTGAACCAGTCTTACCAACTATCGCAATGAATTCGCCTTCCTTATTAATATTTAAATTTATGTTCTCCAAAGCTAATGTAAAGCTTTTACGCTTTATGCCTGGGTACTTATACTCTACATTTTGAAATGATATTCCCATAATGCATCCATTAGCTCCTTATTCTTATTTACTTTTTCATCTTGGCTTGCAAGATAATATGCCTTAAGTCCAAATGGCATATCTAGGTTAGATGATAATAATATATCTCTTTCCTTAAATACCTCATCTGGAGTACCTTCCTTTATGATTAGGCCATCCTTTAAAACAATAACCTTAGATGATTCTTTAGCTAAATTTAAATCATGAGTGATTGTAATTATAGTCTTATTATATTTTGTATGTAATTCCTTAATAAGATTTGTAATTTCAAAAACACCCTCTGGGTCAAGCATACTTGTTGCCTCATCAAGAATAATAATGTCACAGTTAAGTGCAAGTATTCCTGCAATCGCAACTCTTTGTTTTTGACCACCAGAAAGGCTTTCTGGCTCACGCTCTAAATATTCATTCATATCGACACACTTAGTGTATTTATCTATTAATTCAATCATTTCTTCTCTTGGTACCTGATGATTCTCAAGACCAAAGGCGATATCATATTTAACATTAAAGCCAACAAATTGATTATCAGGATTTTGGAAAACAATTCCTACTCTTCTTCTAATCTTTGAAACATTCTTTTGTTCAAGCTTCTCACCATCATAGATTATTTCACCGCTTGTTGGTTCAATTAATCCATCTAAAAGCTTAGCAATAGTAGATTTACCACTACCATTATGGCCAATGATAGAAACCCATTCACCATCATTAACAGTAAAAGAGATGCCTTTTAGTGCGACATCAGTTTCGTTATATTGAAATTTTAAGTCTTTAACTTCAATCATGACCATAACCTCGAATTTCTTTAAAATTATATCACGAAGATATAAATAAAAAAAGAAAATAAAAAAAGCTTTAAGAATATTATTATGATTACATCATAATTGTTTCAAAAAGCTTCTTTTTGATTTATTTAATAACGAGCGCCCTCATTGAGTTTAAAACTGCTAATACACAGACACCAACATCACCAAATATGGCAATTAGCATTAGTGGCTCAAATCCACCATAAAAGATATTTATAACTGCGCATAAAGCTAATATTATAAGCTTAATAAATAGAATAAATATAATATTTTCAATTACTATTCTTTTTGTCTTCTTAGCGATTTTAAGCATTAGAGGTAAGGCATTTAAATCATCATTTAAAATTACAATATCAGATGCCTCTATTGCAGAATCTGATCCTATTTGACCCATAGATACTCCAATATCAGATAATGCTAAAACTGGGGCATCATTTATTCCATCTCCGACAAATATTGTCTTCTTGTCATTTAAATTAATAATTTCAGTTGCCTTATTAACCTTATCTGCTGGAAGTAAATTAGAATAATAATTATCAATAGAAAGCTTATCACATACCTTTTTAACAGTATTTTTATTATCTCCTGATAATACTACTACATTAATATCATTATCCTTTAGCTTTTTAATTACATCTATTGCCTCAGTCTTAATTACATCCTCAAGGATAATAGCACCTAAGCATTCATTATTTTTAGCAACATATAGGATACTTCCAATATCTTCAACTTCTATTGGCTTAATACCATTCTTTTCTAAGTGGCTCTTAGAACCACAATAGTATACATCATTATCCTTTTTTCCAATTACACCTAAGCCTGGATGCTCTTCTATTTCTAAATCTAGAATCTCTCCATCCATCTTATTTATAGCAAGTGCTAGTGGATGAGTTGAATTCTTCTCTAGGCCCTTAGCAATTTTAATTACCTCATCCTTATTTCCATAGATATTAGTAACCTCAAATGTAGCCTTAGTAAGAGTTCCAGTTTTATCTAGTATTATAGTATTACATAATGCTAAATCCTCAATATAGCTTCCACCCTTTACTATTATCTTATTTTTGGCATTCGCTCCAATTGATGCGAAATAAGATAGTGGAATAGACACAACAAGTGCACATGGGCATGATACTACTAAACATGTTAAGGCTGAGTAAATGTAGTTTCCGTATAGCTCATAGCTAAAGCCTGTAAATAGTCCGATAATTGTTGGGACTAGTCCTGCTAGGATTACGGCAAATCCAACAACTATTGGTGTATATATACGAGCAAATTTAGTAATGAATTTTTCACTCTTTGCCTTTTTCATTGTCGCATTTTCAACCATATCAATTATCTTTGATGCAGTTGAATCTGAATAAGCCTTTGTTGTTTTAATATAAAGTGGCTTACTAACATTAATTGAACCAGAAAGTATTATATCTCCCTTAGATACCTCTATATCCATTGCCTCACCAGTTAATGATGCTTGATTAATAACACCATCTTCAAGTGCCTCACCATCAATAGGTACCATCTCACCTGGCTTAATAATAATATGACTTCCTATTTCAACCTCATTTGGATCAACACTTTCTCCATTTTCAAGTAAGCATAAATTAACCTGTAATTTCATTGTGCTAATAATAGCATTCTTACTCTTAGTAACGGCAATTCCTTGGAATATTTCACCAACCTGGAAGAATATCATTACAGCTACAGCCTCTAAATATTCCTCTGATCCAAATAGTCTCATTAAAAATGCACCTATAGTTGCGATAGACATCAAGAAATATTCATCAAGTAATTGGCCAGATAATATATTTCTTATTGCCCCAAATAAAATATCATAGCCAGAAATAATATAAGAAATAGAATATAGAGTTATATAGATTATTTCAGTTGTAAGTGATTTAGATACTCCATAGTTAAGTATTATAGCAACAACCCATAATACTAAAGCTATAAGAATTCTAATAATTAATACCTTATTCTTTCTATCCATATAAAACCTCTTAGATATAATATTCGAAATCTGGTTCTTCTTTCTTACATACTCTAATTACTTCATCAAATAATGATTCATCCTCAAGCTCAAGTAGGATTTTTCCACTAACATAGCTCATGTTAGCCTCAACTCCCTTAATCTTATTTAATTTTCTTTCTATTTTAGCTGCACAGTTAGCACAGCAGATACCTTTAAATCTAATAATTTTAGTCATAATAACACCCCTCTTACAATTAAACAGTTGAATAACTGTTCAACTATATTATAGCAAAAAATAGTATCTTGTCAAATACTATTTAATATATTTTTATTTAAAGTTTACTGCCTTAGATTCAATATTAACTAAAGTAAATCTATACTTCTCTTTTACATTAGGATATTTATTATGATCAACCTCTGATAAAAACATATCTAAAGGTCTTACCCATAATGAGCCATCTCCATATAATCTTCTATATACAACCATTTTATTCTTAGTTTCACTATCAAATGCGATATCCTCAACTAAATAATAATCGCCCTTAAAATGTTTATAAATTCCATGTATTTTTATTTCTCTCATATTAATCACCTAAATATACTATATCATATTTTAACAAAATAAAAAGAGCGATTACTCGCTCTAGTCCTTGCATTAATTATTTTCTTCTAAATCTAATTCAATACGATTTAGCTCTTCAGTTTTTTCATTCTTCTTTGTAAATATAAAATCTAGTATTGGAAGTACTATTAATAAAATTGGATAGAACATAAATACATAGAAATATGTATAAGCTACTGCACCATTAGATAATACTCCAACTAAAATATATGGAACTAATAATAATAAAGCTACCGCTATTGTAGATATTAATCTAATCTTATCCTTAGTAAATAAATATACTACTCCATAAGCTAAACCAATTACTGGCATAACCCATAGATAAGGCATACCTAAGGTTGTTAATGTAAACATTGATGTATCAGGATTCATAGGATATGCAACAAATAGGATTATTCCAAGTACTGATAATACTATTGCGAATACCTTATACATAGTTAAGCCCTTTATATCAAGTGCGTATTCCTTTTCAAGCTCTAATAGCTCAACAACCTTTTGGTTCTTAGCAAGAGCAGTCATTACTGCAATACCTAAACCATAAATTACTACTATTTCACCTAAACCAACTGTCCATACATCATACCAGAATGAAGCACCCCATAGTTCAAATGCTAAACCTAATTCTAAGGATACTATAAATGCATTTGAGATAACTGGGAATAATGCAGCTATTGGCATTTTTCTTATAAAACACATTGGTATTACTGCGATTAATGTTGCAAGTGTACCAAACACCATATCATACCAACCAAGACTTGATGTAGTATTTGCGATAAAGCAACCCAAAACAAGCGCAACTGAATATTTTGGATTTAATACGACTAGTAAAACTAAAACCTCACTGATTCTAAATTGTACTGGTCCGTAGCTAATTGGGGCAAATGCCCAAGTAAGTACAGCATATAATGCTGCGATTATTGCAGAGTCTGCAATAAATTTAACTGAAATTTTCATTTTATTCTCCTTGTTTTTTATTTTTAAAGATGGTTATGCAAGGAACATCTTCGCAAGAATTATATCACTTTAAAATATTTAATCAAGCAATACTTTTCTTGTAAAAATAAAAAAATGTCCAAAGACATTTTTTATTCGAAAGGCATTAAATTTGTTTTCTTTTCAGTTCCTACTACTATTGATGTTTCAATATTTGATACAGCTGGAATTGATAATAGCTTATCAAAAATGAAATCACGATAATATTGGAAGCTCTTTGAAACAATCTTTAGTAAGAATGCACTATCACCTGTAATTGTATAGCATTCAATAACCTCAGGTAATCCTTTAACTTGTTCAATAAAGTTAGTTGATGTATCTCTATTAAGTGGAGCCATTGAAATTTTAGCAAAGCAAGTGATCTCATAGCCTAATATCTTTTCATCAACAATAGCTGTATATTGCTTAATTACTTTTTGTTCTCTTAAGTTTTTAACTCTAAGTAGACATGATGATGCAGCTAATCCAATCTTCTTTGATAAATCAATATTTGATATTGATGCATCCTCTTGTAAATATTTAATAATTTTTCTATCAAATTCATCAAGTACTATGCTCATAATTTATAATCTCCTCAATTTAATGATTACATTTATTTTATCACTTGATACTTTTTGTGTCAAATTATATTCGAAATATTATTTATATTTTTGTTTAAAATTCGATTTATGTCTAAAACTTCAAAAACGACATAACCTTAGCGTATTTTGCCTTCTGCTTTATCATTGAATATAGTCCTGAAAATGGTCTAACTGTAAATATTACCTTTATATTCTTATTAGATAAATACTTAGAAAGCATTTGATCTAGTCTTTCATCAGCTAGGCTTTCAAAATGCCATAGGGCAATTATTTCACCTGTAAAATAATCATGAAGTATTACATAAATTTTCTTATCTATTGTAATTAAATCAATAGAAAGTCTAATTTCATTATATTCCTTCATTTGTCTTTCATATGATTCATTTATTTTAGTATCATAATCAAGATTTAATAAATCCTGCATCATATTATAGATAATATCTACATTTCTATCTGAAATATCAACACCCTGACTAGATAAGAAGTCACAGACATATTCTCTTGAATTATTACGTCTATAATAAAGTATCATACAAGAAACCTTAGTTGAGTAGGTATAGCCTTTAATCGCAAGCTTATTTGCGGTTTGGGAAAAATATACTATATCATTACAATTTGGGCATTTATAGCCTAAATTTTTTATTCTAAAGGCTTTAGATGAAGTAAACTGAATAACCTTATTTGAAATAGTATAACAGTATTTAAGCTTACTATTACATTTAGGACATTCTAATATTTCAGGCTTATAAACCTTGACTGCTCTTTCCTCTTTCATTTAATCACCCTCTAAATAGTCCACCAAGTAAACTCATAAATTCATCTATTTGATCTGATTTTGATTCTCCAAATGCACATCTATTAGAAAAATGCTCACAATTATTAGTAAATAGGTTATATCCCATCTCACCTAAATGTGCCTTAGCATATTCTATTATCTCATCAGGCTTTCTTAATGTTTTTAATTCATCATCACTATATTCTCTTACCTCTAATACTCCACCATTTAAAAACTTTTCAAGTGTAGTAGTATTTACTGTCGCGGTTTCAGGAGAAATTTCAGCACCCTCTGGAGATGCGAATTGATATACTACATCATCTGATTCATAAATACCATGATGGTAATACATTCCTCTATTAACTCTTATTTGATTTCCATATTCTGGCTTCTTTTCTTTCCACATATATATCACCTAAATAATTATACCTCAAAATAAAAAGAATTTTAAATATTTGCGGAAAAAATAACACAAATATCTAAAATCCTATTCTTCTACTATTTCTTCTTTAAAGCCAAGCATTACTAAAAGCTCAATTAATGCAAAATTCTTTTCCTCTGTATCTGGCTCAATATAATTATGACACATATATTTTTTGTCATCTATTTTTCTTAAGGCAGTGTAATAAATCTTTCCACCACATAAAGAGAAATCTGCAATTTTAGCTAATAGCTCATTATTAGACTTATTAAATATTTCTATTCCAGTAAATACTGTACATTTATCTAACTCTTTATTTTCCTTAGTTGTTTCAGAATAATCATTGTTATGGAAATATCCCTCAGGATCATCAACTAAAACAACCTTATAGGCCTTTAAATCCTTGATTAATAGATATGAATCGCCATAAGCTCTTTCACGCTTTTTAAAGCCATTCTCACCAAGTCTATTTCTTAAGCTAAATTCATTATTATAAACTTTACTTACGTAGTTTTTCTTTCTAACCTTTGGTTTAATTGATTTCGCTGTAGCTAACTGAACTAGGAATGTAAATGATAGGAATGATATAGCCATTAAAACTATCATCATCTTATTTAACCAATCAGTTGTATAAACACACGCAAATATTAAACCAACACTTATTAGTAAAACTACTACTGTTAAAATCCAAAGTGTACGTGCTCTTAAGTTCTTCATCTTACTTATCCTTTTCGTTTTCGTCTAAGAATGCTAGATCAAAAAATAAATCCTCACAGAATTGTCTATATATAGCATAGAACTTAGGAACAGGCTTGTAATAATCCATTTGAACTAATCTTGAATTATAAACGATTGCTTGTTCAATATGCTTTTTATCACTATCACAGAATGAGCATGCAAGATTAACTGTCTTTTGATTATAATTTTGGAATAATACTAAAACTATATTCTTATCAGTAACCTGAACGTTTGCGTTAAATAGCTTTTCCTTTATATTATCAAATTTAAATTGTTCTAAAGAATCAATATTTTTCTCATCATTAATAAGTACATTAATTAATGTAACACCCTTATATACACGTGAATAGATTTCAACCTCATCAGAAACTAATACTTCTGCCTCACCTGCATAAATTAGTGCGTATCTAAAATTGTGATATGGCTTTGAATCATAGTGTCCAATTACACCTGGATTTTGTTTTTCACCAGTATATTTTTCAAAACCAAGTAAATTCTTTAAAATAAAGTTCTTTACATCCATTTTTAATACCTCAATATGCTCACATTATATCACAATTAATTTTAAATTTATATAAAAATATAACAAGTTATATTTCAATGTCGATTTTAATATATTTTTGTAATAAAATTAAATTAGGTGATTTAAATGAGACCAAATTATATAGATAAAAAAATAGTATCCTTAGTCGCACCATCATTTGGATGTACTACTAGTCCATATAATAAAAGATTAAAGTACGCTATTAAAAATCTTAAAAAAGAAGGCTTTACTGTATATGAGGGAGAAAACATATACAAAAACGAGGGCCTAATCGCATCTAATACTCCTATAGCACGCGCAGAGGAAATAATGGATGCCTATAAGTCAGATAGTGAGGCTATTATTTCTGTTGGTGGCGGAGAATTAATGGTTGAAATGCTAGAATATGTTGATTTTGATGTTATAAAAAATAACCCAAAATGGTTCATGGGTTTTTCTGATAATACAAATCTTTGTTATACTATTACAACTATTCTTGATATTGAAACTATATACGGCTCTAATATCGGTGGATTTTCCCTATATCCGTTTCAATATGATGTAAGGGATTCTCTATCACTACTTAAAGGAAAAAACAAAATAAAGTCATTTAAAAGGTTTATTCTTGATGATGAATCAGATGATATAATCCCAACATATCATTTCAATAAAAGAGTTAAGATGATTAATCATGATTTTACTAAAGCTCATGGTAGAATCATTGGAGGATGCCTTGATTGTTTAGTTGGTCTATGTGGTACTAAATATGATAAAACTATAGAATATATGAAAAGACACAAGGATGAGGGAATAATATTCTTTATGGAGGCATGTGATTTAAATTCAGTAAGCCTTGTTAGAGCATTAACTCAGCTTAAATATGCAGGCTGGTTTGATTTAGTTGATTATTTCATTATAGGTATGTCAAGAAATTATCATGATAAATCATTTGGTCTATCTATGACTGAAGCATATGAGCATGTTCTTCTTCCACTAAAAAAGCCCGTTATCCTAAATGCATCTATCGGACATATCCCGCCTTCAACACCAATTAAGGTTGGAGGGCTAGTTGATATTACACTTAATAATAACGAGCTTATATTTGAATATAAGGATTAAATTTTTGATGGGTTTGTAAAATACAAACTCATTTTTTATTTCTTGTCCTTTGATACCTCAACAAGTGAAGTAACTAAAGACGTTAAATCCTGCATATTAGATGGAACAATTATTTTAGTTGCTTGACCATTAGCCATATCCTTTACTGCTTCAAAGCTTCTTAATCTTAATACAGTCTCATCCGCACCAGCGCTCTTTAAAAGCTTTAAACCTTCAGCTTCTGCTTCTCTAATAGCCTTAATACCTTCAGCTTCTGCTTCTTTTACTTTTCTAATAGATTCAGCCTCTGCCTCAGCTTGTAGGATTTGAGCTTGTTTTTTAGCATCTGCCTTAAGGATTTGTGATTCCTTTTCACCTTCAGCTAGTAGAATTTGAGACTTCTTTTCACCTTCAGCTAGCAATATTTTTTCTCTTCTTTCACGCTCAGCTCTCATTTGGCGTTCCATTGATTCTCTAATATCCTTTGGAGGTAGAATATTCTTAACCTCTACTCTATTTACCTTAATTCCCCAAGGGTCAGTTGCCTCATCAAGAATAGAACGCATTTTTGTATTAATAATATCACGTGAAGTTAATGTTTCATCTAGATCAAGCTCACCAATGATATTACGTAATGTTGTCGCACTTAAATTCTCAATCGCAAGAAGAGGATTTTCAACACCATATGCGTATAATTTAGGATCTGTTACTTGAAAGAATACAACAGTATCAATTTGCATAGTAACATTATCCTTTGTAATAACTGGTTGAGGATCAAAGTCCTTAACCTGTTCCTTCATTGTTACTACATATGAAGGCTTATCAATAAAAGGAGCTAAAAAGTGAATACCTACATTCCATACAGTATGGAAGGCACCAAGTCTTTCTACAACCACCTTGTTTGTTTGTCTTACAATTCTAATTCTTGTTGCAAGATAGATTAATACTATCGCACCAATAAGAGATAAAATTACAATTAACGCAATCATTCCACTAGTCATTTTCACTTACCACCTTTTCAACTACTAATTTGTTTCCATTGATATCAATAATCCTAACTATTGAATTTGCCTCAATATCAGGAGCACCTTCATTTATTATAGTTTGATAAATAATACCATTAATTTTTAAAGTACCAGGATTAAATTTTGATACATCAGATAATAATATTGCCTCTTTACCAACAAAATCATCACTGTTGGTATTTTTTGGCTTATCCTTCATTAATCTTTTGATTAGTGGACGAGCACAAACTAAAGACACAGCTGATATTGTAAAGAATACAATTAATTCAACCCACCAAGGTGAGAAATAACAGATACAAATTGAAACTAAAGCACCTATTGAAAACCATATAGATACGAAATCATCAGTTAATACCTCTATTACTAATGATAATGTGAATATTCCAAGCCATATCCATAGCATAAAATCTTCAATCATAATTATCCTCCTTCTTTAAAAAACTGCTAAAGCAAAAAACTTTAGCAGATTTTAAATTACTTTTGACTTAAGAACTCGTGAATTGACTTAGCGCCAACCTTACCAGCACCCATAGCACTGATAACTGTCGCAGCACCAGTAACGGCATCTCCACCAGCATAAACACCATTTCTAGATGTTAAACCAGCTTCATTAACGATGATACCACCATGGCTGTTTACCTCTAAGCCCTTAGTTGTATTCTTAATTAATGGGTTTGGAGAAGTACCAATTGCCATAATTACAGTATCAACATCAAGAACGAATTCAGAACCTTCAATTGGAATAGGTCTTCTTCTACCCTTTTGATCTGGTTCACCTAATTCCATCTTAATACACTTAATACCAGTTACGAAACCATTCTTTGGATCTCTCTTATCGTCTGGATTATTGTAACCTAAGATTTCAACTGGGTTATTTAATAGCTTAAATTCAATGCCCTCTTCCTCTGCATGTTCAACTTCTTCACGTCTTGCAGGAAGTTCTTCCATTGATCTACGATATACGATATATACCTTTTCAGCACCTAATCTTAAAGCAGTTCTAGCAGCATCCATAGCAACGTTACCGCCA
>JAEEHU010000070.1 GCA_016280975.1 Acholeplasmatales bacterium
CAAATGCTTCTGTATTTGAACCTAACTTAGGTGCATAACCACCTTCGTCACCAACTGAAGTTACATAACCATTCTTCTTTAAGATTGTCTTTAAAGCATGGAATACTTCAGCACCCATTCTTACAGCTTCCTTAATAGAAGGTGCACCAACAGGTAAAATCATGATTTCTTGGAAATCAATACAGAAATCAGCATGAGCACCACCATTTAAGATGTTCATCATTGGAAGTGGTAATTGCTTTGCATTGAAACCACCGAAATAGTTATAAAGAGGAATTCCATAGAAATCAGCAGCTGCTCTTGCACAAGCCATTGAAACTCCTAATGTAGCATTAGCACCAAGCTTACTCTTGTTTTCAGTTCCATCGATTTCTAACATTAAATGATCGATTGCTACTTGTTGAGTAACATCAAAACCTAATAACTTTGGTGCGATAATATCGTTAACGTTCTTAACAGCCTTTGTTGTACCTTTTCCTAGATAACGTGACTTATCTCCATCACGTAATTCAAGTGCTTCATGAACACCAGTTGATGCTCCACTTGGAACTAAAGCACGACCAAATGCTCCAGATTCAGTTGTAACCTCTACTTCAACTGTTGGGTTACCACGAGAGTCTAATACTTCTCTAGCGTATACGCTTGTAATAAATGGCATAAAATTTACATCTCCTTAAATTTTTTAATAAATATTTTTAAACCAAACATATTATACAATATATTCAAGTTTTTTTATATAAAAAACTAAACACTTGAAAACGTTTTAACTTCTTCCCTTTGATAATCTATAACAATACCAAAATGAAAATGCGAAAATTACAATATCAAAAATACCATAAATTATATATAAGGTATTTGGCTCTTTGATACCATTAATTAGATTTAAAACAGGCATTTCTACATACCATAAATACACATATGGCTGTGATATAGTAAATAAAACGTCTCCAAAAATAAATGAATAATAAGTGAAGTGTAGGAATAATAATCCTACTAGTAAAAATGGTATAGATAATACTGGATATAGTATATGATAGTTGAAATATGCTCTTCTTATCATTATTCCAACAGCTATAGCTAAAAGTATTAATCCAATTGATATATTAAAATTAACTAGGTATAGTGCATAATCAAGTGCACCACCTAAAATGCCAACTAAAATTGCGGTTAAAAGTCCATATAATAATACTTTTCTTAAATCACTTTTATATATTGGTTCTTTCCAATTTGATTTTTGAAACATTTTTAATCACCATAAGAAATAATACATTAAAATGTATTAAATATCAATATAAAAAGATGCAACTAAATAGTCGCATCTTCATTTATATCATTATTTTCTATTTCTATAATTTCATCTTTTTTATTTTCATCCTTAAAATCACCAACAAAGTGAACGATTACCATCTTTAATCTCTTATATAGTAAGAATGTAATTGCAAATACTAATGTATATCTGAATAAATTAAATGGTATTACACCTACAAGTAGATAGTATGCCATAAAGCTTTCATCTGTAATAGTAACACTTCCACCAAATACCATACCCATTAAATAATTTAAATCAGATTGCTTATAGCCTGCAATATATTTGTATGCAGGAATTAAAATTGTCCAGTTTGCAAGAGTTGCCACAGCTGTAGCTGAAAGCATACCAATACCCATCGCAAGAATAGCACCCTTCATAGTTCTCTTCTTCTTATAGATATAGCCTGCAACTAATACTAAAGTTACACCAATTAAAAGGTCTGCAAGCTCTCCAACACCTACTGTTGATGTTCCAGGCAATTTACAAAAGAATCTTACAACAATAACTAATACTCCACTCCATGGTCCATACATAAATGTAGTTAATAATGCTGGAACATCTGAAAATTGAATATCAAGCCAGCTTGGGAAAAATGGTAAATTAAACTTAGCATAGTAATATAATATTACAGATAATGATCCAAATATTGCTATTACTGCCATCTGCTTAATTGTCATCTTCTTTAGATTAAATTTAGCCTGTAGGAATTGATATAAATATCCAAATGATAGTAAGAATATTATTGCACCTATTATTTCAAGTGCGTAAATATATGAATGTGTTGAATATTTTGTTTGAGACTTAGTAAATAAATTTAAAGACTCAGGTGATACCTTAGTGTATGAAGTATTTACACTATCATAAGTATAATAATCACCCTTTGAGAATTTATTATTCTCAGTTGATTTTTGATAAGTTGAATCATCTACCTTTACGTATAAATCTAATCCTTCAGGTGTAACCATAGTATAGCTATCACCTTCCTTTGAATAATAATTCTTATTATCAAAAGATGTTTGCATAGATACCTTGTAGATGTCTTCTGGCACGAATGTGTCTCTTCCTACCTTATCTAGTACAAATCCTGTTATTATTGATGATAATCCAACAAGGATTATTACAATGAATAACAATAAGTTTTTTGCATTTTTTGAGATGCCTCTCATTTCCTTTTCCATAGAACCTCCAATAATTTTAAATTATCAGATACTTCATTAAAAAAATGCTCCAAAAAGGGGCATTTTTAATAGGTTAAAAAAACTTTTTTAACTTCTCTCATCCAGACTCTACTGTCGGTATAGGAATTACACCTATTCATGCATATAAGCTCGTGGACTTTTACCACCGGTATGGAATTTCACCAAACCCCGAAGTATTTGATTTAATTTACAGCAATTATTATATACCTAATTATTCAATTCTTCCATACTTTTTTAATAAATAATAATTATTTACTGTTTCAGCACCAATCCATTTAATCATAGCACTATCCTCTTCTGGATAAATGTTATGTCCCCAAGTGCCAATATGATCCCATAGACCAAATGATTTAACTGATGAAACTAAGTAATCTAGGTTATCATTTATTTCATCCTTGAATTCATCTGTATCTAAATATAAAAGTGCCTCAAGTGGATGAAGTAAATCAGGATTTTCATAATTAGTGCTAATGTTTTTCTTAGCATTTTCTAATAGTTTTTCCTTAATCTTATTTCTATCTTCTTCTAATAGATTTAATTTCTTTAAGGAATTATAAAGACTTCCAAATGAAATTGCCTCATATTTAGATAAAGATTCCTTTTGATAGAACTTAGGTAATATTTCTTCTATCATCTTTAATGCTTTCTTATAATAAGCTTTAGTTGGCTTATTAAATAATAATGTATATCCTAAAATAGCCGCTGTTGGATGATATCCAAATAACTTTTTATTCTCATCATTATATGTAAATAAAATAGAGTGAGCAAAATCATTATTTGATTTTACATTTGGATTCCACTTATTATCCTCAAGCTGACATCTATTATATAAATAATTACAAGCCTTAGAAATTACTCTATCAAATAACTCATGAGTACAGCTTGAATCAAAATCAAGCATATCAAGTAATCTAAATGCTTCATATACCTGATATACACTTGAATTAGTATTGTAATTATCTATATGTAAACCACCTTGAAATCCGCCATCCTTTGCTTGATAAAACATTAGACAGTCAAGTAGGTATTCCTTCTCCATTGTTCCATCAAGAGCGTTAAACATACACATATCGACATCTCTTGCCTTATTTACCATTTGACGAGCCATATCTTCTTGCATGGCTTTAGTTAATAATTTCATTACAAACACAACCTTCCAGTTATTTATTTTACATTAAAGTTGGCTAAAATAAAATAACATCTATCAAATTTTGTTTAATTATTTTATAATTAAAGAAAGAGGAATTTTTATGGATAAGATTATTTTAAATTACTATTTCTTTAAAAAGGTAATAGATAAGCTTGATGATAATATAAAATCAAATCTTAGATATGATGAGGATTTATTATTAAATCTTTCTAACTTTAAATCTTCTCCACTATTTTTTGATGTATATAAGCTTAAAAATGATAGAAAATATAATATGTATGAAAAATTTCATTCTGAATTATTTGATGAATTCTTAATTGAATGTGCAATTAATCTAGAAAAAGAAAATAGCTATAAAAAGCTACTTCTATTTTATGGAATGCTTGCACATCATGTATTAGAATCACATATTGATCCATATCTTAATGCACTTAAATCAGATGATTATGATATAAGATATGCAGAAAATATGATTGACTATTATTATTCTAAGAAGCTTGATCTAGATATAATTAAAAAGCCACTAAATGATAAATTTCCACAGGCATTTTTATATTTAGATTATATGGATGAATTAATTCATAATCCTATGATTAAGGTATTTAAATTAATGTCATCAAAGAATTATTTTAAAAAGTGCTATAAAAAATTAAGACGCTTCTATTCTTCTTCTAAAATGTCATTAATTAAAAGAATGAATTATCCTCTATGGGATTTATTTAGAAAGAATAAAATTAAAGCTAAATCATTCTATTATAGGGATGATATAGATACTAAGCTTTTAAATATGGAAAAGAATGAATATCAAATAGGTGAAAATACTTATAATTATAGCTTAGATGAGGTTATAAATATCGCACTTGATGATGTATTAGAAAGAATAAATGCATTTAATCTATATCTATTTGAAACAAATGATAAAAAGCTAAGAAAGCTTTACAATATTGATGAATTAAAGAAAATGTAAAAAAAAGCTGAGATTATCTCAGCTCTTTTTTAGTCTTCATTTTCTAAGCGATGTTGCTTAATATCCATATAAAGCTTATCTAAAGAGAAATGCTCACGCTCTTCTTTAGTAAATACAGAAAGTATTACCTCATAACAATCAACTAAAACCCAGCTTGTATTTTCGCCTTCTACTTTTCTAATTTTATATTTTGTATCTTTAAGGTTATCTTCAATATATGATATACAAGCATTTGCTTGACGAACGGAATCAACTGTTGCGATGATCATCTTATCATAAAATGGATTTTTACTTTCCATATCATAAATAACGATATCATATCCTCTAACCTTTTTTACTGAATCTATTAATAAATCTTCTAACATTACTTCTTAATCCTTTCTTCATATTCCTTAAAAACCTCTAGTTGTCTTGGGTGAGGAGTCTCACCTTTAGCTTCAACTACCAAAATAGTTGCCTTTAAGGATTCATAAATAGCTTTATCCATATCACCATCAAGTAATATTTTTCTTACTCTTATACAATCATCATATTCTCTGTTTTCCTCTGTAAAGTCAGCAATCATAATGATTTCTTCAAGCTTTGACATGTTGGGTCTACCAAAGACATGATTATATATCGCATTAAACATATCTATATCATCTGATACTAACTCTCTAAAATGATATGCAGATAAATATGCATGATATAAAAATGGATATTTTTCACATTCAGCTATTTCATCTTGTGATAAATATTTTGATGCTAAAGTATAGTCATCATATTTTGAATAATCGTGAAAATAGCCACATGCTTTAGCAATATCTGGATCTATTCCATATCTTAAAGCTAAAAGCTCTGCCATTTTAGCAACACCTTCAACATGCTTTAATCTTTTATCATGCTTGTTATTAAAATGAGATTTTATTAATTCATATGCCTTATTAGATAATTGCATTTGTTATATAAACCTCTGTATTTTCAATTCTTTTAATTTCAATATTACATTTACCCTTTATTTCTACAAAGCCAAAGCCTGAAAACCAAACTGTTTTCTTCTTTTGGCCATCTAATTTATAATTCTCAATAAAGTACTTTAAATTAGGAACCTCATCAATTGTAGGTGGAGTTAATAATTTACCTAATTGAGTTGAATATAATTCTTCTCTTTTTTCAGTTTTTCCTCTATGAATATATAAATTATTAGATGAATAAACTATAACTGATAATTTATCACAATCATTAAATGAAATACTTGCAAGTCCTCCTAAATATATAGTATTTCCTGCTAGTATTTGATATGTAAGTGGCTTAATCTCATTTTTAGGTAATAATTTATCATATGACTTAGATAATATTTTTGAGAATATATCATTTTCATTTATTAAGCCTGGAGTATCAATAAATGCTTTATTATTATCAAAGAATGGAATTCTAATTTCATTTAGGGTAGTTCCTGGAATAATTGATGTTGAAATTAAATCATCCTTAATTGATGTATTCTTCTTAATAAGTGCATTAATAAGTGATGACTTACCAACATTTGCACAACCTAAGAAATAAACATCACGCTCACGTCTTAGCATATCTATAAGATTAGTTAAATCATCAATATAATATCCCTTTTTAGATGAAACTACTGAGATTGCATCTACCTTAAATGATATCTTTTGACATTCTTTTGATAACCAATCAACAATTGATTCAACCTTAATAGAATGTGGGAAACAATCATATTTATTCGCAACTAATAATACATTCTTATTTTTAAGTTTATCAATCATCTTCTTATTGAATGTTGCTTTAAATTGGAAAATATCAACTACAAATACGATTAATCCATTTTTCTTTATTACATTATCAATGACATTCTCATAGTCCTTATTTGAGGCAACTATTTTTGGAAGCTCATTATAATGCATCATTCTATAGCATCTTTTACAATATACTGAATCCTTATTTAATTCTGGAATAAAGCCTTGGCTATTTTCATCTTGATCTTGTAAAATAGCTCCACAGCCCTTACATTTTTTAAGAATCATATTCTTCCCCGTATTCTTTTAATTTTTTATCATATTCTTCTTTATATTTCTTCTTTATTCTCTTTAAGAAGAAACGCTCTAATTTTCTATTCATTCTAGTTGGAGCGATATCAGTATTTTTATCTATAGCATCAATTAATACAGTTTTAATCTTACAGCGATTACCACCATAGATATCTGTCATTAATTGATCTCCAAATAGCATGATTTGATCTTTCTCATATCTATTTTTAGCAACCTTTTTGATTGCTTTTTTTATTCCTCTTTTAAGAGGCTTCATTGAAAATTTAACAAAAGGAATATTAAAAGCCGTTGCGAAATTATTTACTCTAGCTTTTCTTGAATTAGATACTAATATTAATTCAAAGCCCATCTCTTCAAGTTCATGCTTCAAATTTAGAAGCTTTTCTGAAGGTAAAGTTTCTTTATAAGATATTAGGGTATTATCCATATCTAAAAGTAATAATCTAATACCACTTTCATAAAGCTTTCTATAATCTATATCATATATTGACTTATAAAAATAATCCGGAATAAGCTTTTTTATCATTTACTAAAACCTCAAACAAAATTATACATTATCTAAAAAAAACATTCAATTATTTTAATTTTTAATGTATAATATCACTCGTTTGGAAGTGATATCTTGATAATAACTATTATATTATCATTACTTGGTATACTTGGAATGCTTTTATGTATTTTTCTATTTCCAAGTATTAAAATTAAAAATCATATTTTTGATACGTTTTATTTACCTATACTATTAGTTGCAATTATATTTTTAATATTCCCTATATTTGATAAAACTGAATTGTTTAATATTTTATTTTCTAATTCCAAACTAAACCCACTTAAGATACTTGCATTA
>JAEEHU010000071.1 GCA_016280975.1 Acholeplasmatales bacterium
AACTGATACTATTTCATCACCCTCAAGTAATACGCCATATGCAGGCATATTTTCAGATACTGATCCAATCTTACTTGATTCAGTATTCGCAACACCTTGAGATAAAAATGCGATAATTAAAATAACTATAGCAAGCAAGAAATTCATTACTGGGCCTGCAAGATAAATTAATATCTTTTTCCACCAAGCCTTTGAATCAACTGTCTTATCAAATTTAGCTATTTGAAGACGAGAGTTCTTTTCAAATACATATGAGGCAGTTTCTGATACCTTATATGTATTAACTCCTGTTTCATCAGATGTTAAAGTTATTCTTAAATCCTCACCATTAATTCCATTTAAATCAATGTCACTACATTTACCTCTTACTTGAGCTGTAGCCTTAGGATCTAGAATTATTTCAGATACCTCTTCCTCTTCATTAAAGTTAACACCAACAGTGTCTTCCTTTTTAATATCATCTGCAAGTATATCCTCACCTGCCATAGATACATATCCACCAAGTGGAATAGCACGAACAGAGAATTGAGTTTTCTTACCTTTTTTCTTATAAATTAAAGGACCAAATCCAATTGAATATTCATAACATAATACATCAAAAGATGATGCAACTAAATAATGTCCTAGCTCGTGAATTGAAACTATAATTCCAATCATGAAGACAAATGCTATTATTGTTACTATTATTAATGGAGCTCCACTAAGTGCAAGAAGAGTCATTATTTACCACCATACCTAACTACTAATTTATCGATTATTTTCTTACTAATATCAATGATATTTTCTAAATTATAGGAAATACTCTTATACTCATCATTTGATATTTCTGAATATATTATTCTTTCAATATCTAAAAACTTAATCTTATCATTTAAGAATAAATATACTGCGGCCTCATTTGCGGCATTTAAAACTGCATAATATATGCCACCCTTTTTAGCTACCATATAGGCATATTTTAAGCATGGATATCTTAAAGTTGATAATTCCATGAAATTTAAATTTAAGCCAATAAGATTTAAGCTTTTACCATCTAGATTATTATGAGATGGATATCTTAGGGCATATTGAATTGGAATATGCATATCAGATGCTCCTATTTGAGCTTTTATTGAACCATCATTATATTCAACCATTGAATGAACTATACTTTCAGGATGAAGTATTGTATCAATTTTTTCATATGGTATATCAAATAAATAATGTGCTTCAATTACCTCAAAGCCCTTATTCATCATAGTAGCACTATCAATTGTGATTTTACTACCCATACTCCAGTTTGGATGCTTAAGCGCATCAGCCTTAGTTACGTTTTCAAGTTCTTCTCTTTTCTTATTTCTAAAAGAGCCACCAGATGCAGTAATGATTAATCTTTTAATCTCACTCTTATTCTCTCCGTGGATACATTGTAAGATTGCAGAATGCTCTGAATCAATTGGAGTAAGACTAACATTATATTCTTTAACAAGAGCTTTTATTAAATCTCCAGCAACAACTAAAGTCTCTTTATTAGCAAGAGCAATATCCTTTTTAGACTTAATTGCATATACTGTAGGTAAAAGTCCTGAAATACCTACTAAGGCATTAACAAAAACCTCATTATCATATTTATGATATGAGGCTAATTTTAATAATCCTTCATCACCAAAGTATTCTATTGGGCTATATGAAAGATCACATTTATTATTTCTATAGCAAACCACTTCTGGTTTAAATTCTTCTATTAATTCTTTAGCAAGTGCTAAATTAGATCCAACAGCCATACCAACAACCTTAAATTCATCTTTATTATTTCTAACAATATCTAAAGTTTGAGTACCTATTGAGCCCAACGCTCCTACTATATATAAATACTTCACTTGAAATCACCTTACTATATAGCAAATATACTTGCTTCACTTATTAGGAATGCTAAGAATATAGCACTAGCAAAGAACCAAGAATCAAATCTATCTAATATTCCACCATGACCAGGGAATAGATTTGAATAATCCTTAATTCCATAGTTTCTCTTTAATTTAGATGCAACTAAATCACCAATTTGTGAAGTTACAGATAATAACAATGTTAATGTTAAAATAAAGAATATTTTACCAACTAATGAGAATGAATCATAATCAAAGATTCCAAAGAAGAAACTCATCTTTACTCCTTCATGGAATACTGGTGAAAAGCTATCATATAGGAATAATACTAAAAATCCTATGATAGTTGCAATTGTAGTTCCACCTATAGCACCCTCCCATGTTTTCTTTGGAGAAATTGTTGGTGCCATCTTGTGCTTTCCAAAAAGCATACCTGAAAAATATGCAAATATATCTGTTGCAACAACAATAGAAAGTAAATATATAACAAATCTTACACCTAAGTATCTTAGTATTGTAAATGCTCCAATACCAACTGATACATAAATAATTGCAATTAATAATTTACCTGCATCCTTAACGGTAAAGTCAGGCTTTAATATCATTGTAGACATTATTACTATAAATATTGCAAATACTGCATTAACTGGTGTAATGATATATTGTAATCTCATTCCATAAATTGCTTTTAAAACAAGTGGTGCAGACTCATTTAATTCTTTTCCATGTACAACTATACCTAGTTGACCTTCAAATATACCACTATTTATAATTGCACAGTATAAGATAATGGTTAGAACAATATCAATTATTTTAACAACAAGCGGTATTTTTCTTTCCTTTTCATACATATGTAATAACTCTAAAGATGCTAAAAGACATGCTCCTAACATAAATACATCGAATACCCTAATTAAGCCAGGATATACGAATACTGGAGCTAATATAGCAAGCATTATTAGACCTGTAATAGTTCTTTTTTTCATAGCGCACCTCTTTTAATTATTTTATATACATAAAATATCTATGTTATTATATCATTTATCTTTATAAAAATCTATCAAATAGAAAAAAGAATGCACCATATAAGT
The DNA here is from genome assembly GCA_016280975.1 of Acholeplasmatales bacterium. GTDB lineage: Bacteria > Bacillota_I > Bacilli_A > Acholeplasmatales > Anaeroplasmataceae > Anaeroplasma. Next base: position 2,957 of record JAEEHU010000071.1, read on the forward strand.
GCATTCTAATTATTATATAGACATTAAGTCTTTATTCTTTTCTTCTGTAATTGCTTCAACTTCAACGATTTTCTTATCTGTTAGCTTTTGAATATCGTCTAAAGCTGACTTTTCATCATCTTCAGGAAGCTCAAGCTTCTTAACATCTTCATTAAGATCTCTTCTTATATTTCTAACGTTAACCTTAGCTTGTTCTGCCATCTTTCCAACTAGCTTTACTAGCTCTTTTCTACGCTCTTCTGTCATCTTTGGTAATACAAGTCTAATACCATTAGAATCAGATTGAGGAGTTAAGCCAAGTGGAGATGCCATAATAGCACCTTCAATTGCCTTAATTGAAGATTTATCATAAGGCTTAATATAAAGTTGATTAGCCTCAGGAATTGAGATTGATGATAATTGCTTAATAGGAGTCATAACTCCATAATATTCAACTGAAATTGAATCAAGAAGTGATGCATTAGCTCTACCAGTTCTAACTGTAGATAATTCATGCTTATAAGCTAAAATAGCCTTATCCATTCTTTCTTCGCCTTCAAGAATTGCCATTTCTAATTCTTCCATAATTTCCTCCTACTTTACACTAACATAGGTACCAATCTTTTCGCCCTTAACAGCTTTTGTGATGTTACCCTTTTTATTCATATTAAATACTATTAAATCTAATTTATTATCCTTACATAAAGATGCAGCTGTAGAATCCATAACTTGTAGGTTCTTAGCTAAAATGTCAGAGAATGTAATTGTATCAAACATCTTAGCATCTTTATTTGTACGAGGATCAGAATCATAAACGCCTTCTGTTTTATTCTTAGCCATTAATACAACCTCAGCACCAATTTCTGTTGCTCTTAATACACAGGCTGTATCAGTTGAGAAATATGGGTTACCTAAACCACCAACGAAGATACAAACTCTACCCTTTTCAAGGTGACGGATTGCTCTACGTCTAATATATGGCTCTGCAACCTGATTAATAGGAAGTGCAGTCATTGCACGAGATGATACACCTAAGTGCTCTAGGGCATCTTGAATAGCAAGACCATTCATGATAGTTGCAAGCATTCCCATATAGTCAGCTTGTGCTCTATCCATACCTAAAACCTCGCCAGTTTTACCTCTCCAAATATTTCCTCCACCAACAACAATACCGATTTCTACACCTAAATCGTGAGCTTGCTTAATTTCAGCAGCGATTTCTTGTACTGTTACTGGATCAATACTATTTGTAGTGTCTCCTCTTAAAGCTTCACCACTTAGCTTTAATAAAACTCGTTTATACATTTTAGTCCCCCTTTTTAAAAAATAGGGAGCCAATATTAATTATATTAACTCCCTAGTGAAATACTACTTATTGAAAGCAGCAGATTGTGCAGCTACTTCAGCAGCAAAATCATTAACTTGCTTTTCAATTCCTTCGCCAACCTCAAGACGAACGAACTTAACAACGCTCATCTTATTAGACTTAACATATTGATCAACTGTTTGATCAGGGTCAATAACAAATCCTTGAGATAATAGACAAATTTCTTTTAAGTTTTTATCTAAACGACCTGGAACGATTCTTTCAGCAATAATGTTTTCAGGCTTTGGTTTAGCGCTTTGAGCATTTTCATTTAATGCAGCAGCTAAAATGATTTCTCTTTCCTTAGCAACAACATCAGCAGGAACTTCTTCCTTAGATACGAACTTAGGATTTAAACCAGCAATGTGCATAGCAACGTTTTGGCTAACTGTTTGATCATTACCATTTAAGATAACGATAGAAACAATCTTTCCACCCATATGCTTATAAGCACCGAAGATTTGATCATCAGTTTTAGTTAATGTAGTTACTCTTCTTAAAGAAATCTTTTCACCAATTACACCAGAAGCTTCTAGAATAATTGTTTCAAGTGACTTACCATCACATTCTAACTTTAAAGCATCTTCTGTTGTTTCAGCATTAGAGTTAGCAATGATAGTACCTACTTTTTCTAATAAATCAGTGAACTTAGAATTTTGGGCAACGAAATCAGTTTGAGAATTTAACTCAAATGCAACAACTTTATTACCATTGATAGCGAAAGAACATAAACCTTCAGCAGCGATAGCTCCTTCCTTCTTTACGGCTTTTGCAATACCATGCTCACGTAACCAAGTAGCAGCTTCCTCCATATTACCATCTGTAGCGGCTAATGCTTTCTTACAATCCATCATACCTGCAGATGTTCTTTCACGTAATTCTTTTACCATTTGTGCAGTAATTTGTGCCATGATTATCCTCCAAAATTATTCAGCTTTAGCTTCTTCAGCCTTAGCTTCTTTAGCTTTAGTAGTTCTTGTAGCCTTCTTAGCTGGCTTAGCTTCGTCCTTAGCTTCGTCCTTCTTAGCAGGAGCTTTTCTAGCAGGCTTAGCTGGCTTTTCTTTATTTTCTTCCTTAGAAATTTCTTCTTCTTGGTTGATTACTTCCTTAGAATCATCGAACTTTTCAACAACTCCACCATTTGCTTCAACTACAGCGTTAGCCATAACCCAAGTTACAAGCTTAACAGCTCTAATAGCGTCATCGTTTGCAGGGATAACATAATCAACATCATCAGGATCGCAGTTTGTATCAACGATACCGAATACTGGGATATTAAGCTTTCTAGCTTCTAAAATTGCATTGTGTTCCTTTCTAGGGTCAACAATGAAAATAGCATTTGGAAGCTTAGTCATGTCCTTAATACCACCTAAGAACTTTTCTAACTTTTCTCTTTCAGCGATTAATTTGATAACTTCCTTCTTTGGAAGCTTTTCGAATTCTCCATCTTCTTCCATCTTATAAAGATCTTGAAGCTTCTTAATTCTCTTTCTAATTGTCTTGAAGTTTGTTAAAGTACCACCTAACCATCTTTGGTTTACATAGTATTGACCAGAACGTGTTGCTTCTTCCTTAACAGCTTCTTGAGCTTGCTTCTTAGTACCTACGAAAAGTACCTTAGCATCTTCCTTCTTGCAAATTTCGAATAAAGCAGCATAAGCCTTTTCGATTTCATTTGCAGTTTTTTGTAAATCGATGATGTAAATTCCATTTCTTGCAGTAAAGATATACTTTTGCATCTTAGGATTCCATCTACGAGTAGCATGTCCAAAATGAACACCTGACTCTAATAATTGTTTCATTGAAACTACTGATTCAGACATTTTTAATTTTCCTCCATTTTATTTTTGTTTTTGTCCTCTGCTTTTCTTCAACAGTTGCCCCCAACAAAACTTTGCACACGATGGCAACCTCAAAAAGCATGTGTATTTTTGTGCCTTAATCATATTATCATAAAAAAATATATGAATCAAGTAAAAATTCACTTTTTAAATAATATTTATATATTCTATACAATACTATATCAAATATGTTATAGTTGAGCCATTTTAGGCAAATAAAAAAACGAGGAAATTCCTCGTTTTTATTATAATCCTGTTGATTTAACTACGAATGCATCAATTGTATTAATATCAATTGATTTCATAAATGTAAATGCATTATCTTGAAGTACATAGCCATCGTTTGTTTCATTCATAACTATTACTTTTCCAGTACTATTTATAAGTTGAGAATATACAGGAATAAATGCATATGCTTGAAGTACTATTTGAGTATCCTTAAATCTAGTGAAATAGATTGGAAGATAAATAGTTTCAAATAAGATTTCTTCATTTTGATTTGCATTGTAGTAGAAATTACCACAAGTAATATCAAGTGTATTTAATAATGAAGTTGATTGTAAAGTAATTGTCTTACTTGTTGGAAGTGGTAAATTTGCTAAGGTTGTATTAGCATCTGCGAATAAATACTTTAATAAAGCTGTTTGTTCTTGAGAATAAATACCATTTGTTGTAGATGGCTTATTAAAGAATAAAGCATTTGATGTAACAGATTTTACCTTGTTTCCATGTTCCTTAAAGAAGTTATATGATACTTCTTCATTGTTTGCATTATCGTCCTTTGCCTTAGCAGGATTTGCAGTTAATGAAACAGTATATTTGAATAATGAATAAGTTTTTGCCTCATCAGCTGATGCTGATACGTTAAATAGCTTATCATTTGTTGCTCTATAAATTGTATAATAATCAGTACTTTCAGTTGAAACTTCCTTATAAATTGGAGTTCTAGTTGCATCAGTAGTAAGTAGATCTAAGCTATAAGCTTCCTTTACTGAAGCTGCTGGATTATCAATTCTTTGAATTGAGTAATCTTCTATAGATGATCCACTACAAGAAGCTAGAAATATTCCACTAAAAAGTAATGAGAAAAATAAACCTAATTTTTTCTTCATTTTATTATCTCCTTTTTTTAAACAAATGTATTATAACAAAATGAAATTATAATTACAAGATAATTATTGCTTCTTTTTATTATCTTCCTTTAGTGCTCTTGGATGTGATAAATTATAGCTTTGTTTAATGAAATCTTGGCTTACGTGAGTATATATTTGAGTTGTTGATAATGACTCATGACCAAGTAATTCCTGAACAGTTCTCATATCAGCTCCACCATTTAACATCGCTGTTGCGAATGAATGTCTTAGCATATGTGGTGAAATATGATATGTATCGTTTGCATCACTTACTAATTTATCTAATATTTTTCTTACACCAACACGAGTTAATTGAGTACCATTTTTATTTAAAAACACATGTCTATTATTTAATTCTTTAGAATTATATAATAATTCAACTCTAAAAGTAGATAAATAGTGCTTTAAATTATCTGCAAGATCAGAATACATAACAACATCTCTATCCTTACTTCCCTTACCATGAATTCTAATAGTTCTACTATTAAAATCTATGTCCTTTATTTCCATATTACATAGCTCAGATACTCTTAGTCCACAGCCATATAGACAGCCTAAAATACAATAATTTCTATACCCTAATTTGTTTTCAAGATCACACACATTAAATAAAGCCTGCACTTCAGATTCTTTAATAACTTTAGGTAATCTTTTAGGGATTTTAGGCATATCAATATCACTAAAATAGTTCTCATAAACTATCTTTCTAGAAAGTAAGTAATTATAGAATGTATTAAGCGCTGATATTCTTCTATGAATAGTTGATGATTTATCTCCTCTTAATGAGATAAAACCAACATAATTATCAGCGTTTGATTTATGCCATAACTCTATAATACTATTTGCTATTGGATTTTTCTTATCATGAATGAATTCTTTAAAATCTAATATATCATTTTTGTAGCTTAGAATTGTATTTTCTGAATAACCTTTCTCGCTTGATAGATATACTAAGAATTCATTTATAACTTCTTCCTCATTCATTAATTATCTTAAGCTCTCTTTCAAAATCTTCAAATGCTCTTTCTTGGTATAATCTTTTCCTATCTGCTTTCTTATGAGGAATATTTAAATCCTCCATAATACCAAAATTAGCATTCATAGGCTGGAATCCTTCTGGATTGGCCTCGCAAATATAAATACTCATAGAACCCATAACTGTTGTTTTAGGTAATACTATAAGCTCCTTATTACTTAAATATCTATCCATATTAATAGCTGCGTAAATACCTGATGCAGCTGATTCAACATATCCCTCAACTCCAGATAATTGACCTGCTATAAATATATTTGGATATTTCTTAGTTTGATATGTAGGGTTTAGAATCTTAGGTGCGTTTATATAAGTATTCTTATGCATTCTTCCATATTTTGCAAATCTACAATTTTCTAAGCCTGGTATCATTTGAAATACACGCTTTTGTTCAGGAAATTTTAGATGTGTTTGAAATCCTACTAAATTATACATAGACTTTGCTTTATCATCTTGTCTAAGCTGTACAACTGCATATGGCTTTTCACCACTTGGAGTTTTTAATCCAACTGGCTTCATAGGACCAAATGTTAATGTTTGAGGTCCTCTTTTTGCCATTACCTCAACAGGCATACAGCCTTCAAATACCTTAAGCTCAAAATCCTTAGTTTCAGCCTCTTCAGCTGTAATTAAAGCATTATAAAATCTATCAAATTCTTCCTTTGTCATTGGACAATTATAATATGATGGAGTTCCCTTATCATATCTAGACTTTAGATATACCTTATTATAATCAATTGAATCGGCATAAATAATAGGAGCTTGTGCATCAAAGAAATAGAAATCATCCTCTGAAAATAATCTTTTAATTTCAGAAGATAAATCATCTGATGTAAGTGGTCCTGTTGCGATAATAGTTGGCTTAGTTACGTCAATTTTTGTAATCTCACCAAGTATAACATTTACATTTGGAAGACTCTTTATTGTGTTTGTTATATATTCACTATAGCCCTCTCTATCTACAGCTAGTGCTCCTCCTGCCTCAACAGCGTTTAAGCGAGCAGACTTAATTACAATTGAATCAAGCATTTCCATCTCACGCTTTAAAATACCACAGGCATTTTCTAAAGAATCGCTTCTTAAGGAATTAGAGCATACAAGCTCACCAAATTTTTCAGTTTTATGTGCTGGAGTCATCTTCTTTGGTCTCATCTCATAAAGGTTTATTTTATAACCCTTTTTAGATAAATACCATGTGGCCTCACATCCTGCAAGTCCTGCCCCAATAATATTTATTTCCATATAACTAAATCCTTTAATTCCTTTCTTTCTCTATGAGGTTTAAATTCATTTTTATATCCACAAGGAAGTATTGCAGATACATGAATATTCTTATCTAAATTTAGGATTTCCTTTAATAAATCCTCTTTAAATGAGCATACATATGTTGTACCTAAGCCTAAAGCTTCTATTGCAAGCATCATATGTGTTGTGCAGATAGATGCATCAACTACACCATGATCAACATTATCATATCCTCTATGCCATGAAATATTTTCATCATAACAAATAATAAAAATAGTTTTAGCATTAAATAAATATTTAGTTGCTCTTTTTTCAATTATTTCATTAATGATTTTTTCATCTCTTAAAACTATGATTTTAACTGGTTGAAAATTAACAGCACTTGGTGCTACTCTTCCGGCTTCTAATATCATATTAATTTGTTCAATAGAGACATCCTCATCAGTAAATTCTCTACATGAATATCTATCATTAATTACATCAAAATATGATTTATTATATTTAGTATAATCCATTAACCTTACCGTCCTCTATAAATAAATCAAAAGCTAATTCCTTATTGAATTCCTTAATAATTTTCTTCTTATTATCCCAGTAAGCTTTCGCTTTTTTAGTGACCATATAATCTTGATTTAGAATATGAGATGAATGCTCAATTCCTACAAAATATGTATCATAATAGCTCTTAGGATTTTCCATTCCACATTCAAGTAAATCCCAAACTAAGCCTAAGGCTCCTTCTTCATCAAGAAGATCAGCCTCAAGTAAAATAATAAGCTCATGAGATGTATTCTTATCCTTTAATAATTCCTTATTAGAATGATTTTTAATTAGATATACAACCTTATTTATATAATCATCAGTAAAGCCATGAGATTTTCCATATTCAGTGAAAATATCAGCGCTATTATTTGCATGATTCTTCTTTCCATATGCATATCCTACATCATGAAATATCGCAGCTGCGTATAGAGAATCCTTATCTAAATCATCGAAGTCATCCTCTATTCTTTTACACCAATTTAAGACTCTTGAGATATGAGAAAATCTACTTCTAAAACAATTATGAGGCTTATCTGGTTTAATAGCATTTGCACTTTCTAATTTTTCTTTTACATATAATAACATATCATTAAAATCATACATAAAAATACCCTCTTACTTTTAAAAAAATTATATCATTTTTATATTCTTATATAAATATGAAAAAAAGAAAAATATAGAAAAAAGGAAATTAAGTTTTACTTAATTCCCTTAAATCCTAAAATAAGTTATGTACTAAGCCATATAAATTACTATATGAAGCGAATGAAGATGTTAAATCTAATTTTGTGCCCCATAGATTCTTCTTTTCGCTCTTTCCATAATGACAATTATATGAAGTTAATGTTCCAAACTTACATGCTAACCAATCAGAATGAGAAAGTGTTGAATTAGATGTTAGATAGAATCTGATATTCTTAGCTGCAGTTTCATCATCCTTCATATAGAATGAATCTGTCGCAACACTTGTTATTGTATCAGATAGATATACCTTTGTAAGGCTTGTACAATTCTTAAATGCATTACCAATAATTGTTTCGAATCCATCATTAAAGTAAATTGCCTTAATTGATGTCTTACCAGTGAATGCAGATTCCATTTCATCAGATGTAGAAATGTTTTCCATTGTAGCTAAAATATAGTAGTTAGAACCAATTTTTACATATTTTGGAAGGATTATAGTAATTGATGAACCACTATAATCAAATGATGAAATAGTTGCCTTATTGTTCTTTATACCATAGCCTAAATACTTATTAGTATAGTAGTATGCATATAATGTTTGGTTAGTATGAGAAATCTCACTGATATTTTCCTCATAATATTCACCTAAGTCATTATACCAATAGTTAATACCATATGAGCTATATGAACCGAAATCAAAGATTTCATATGATGGTGTAACATCATTTGGAATAGTTACTCCAAAGTACCAGTTAGATGCAAATGATGAGCTATAATCAAGTGTTAATGTATAGTATTCAGATCTTCCTTCATCATATGTTTCAATATAGAAGTTACCATACATACCATCAATTACTAAATTAGACATGTATCTAGTTAATAATACATTTGCTGTTAAATTGTTAGCACCATAGTTATAGTAAATACCATCATATAGTACGCTATAATTGCTTACTAAGCCTAAATCTGTTTCTGGATCAAAATCCATATAGAATTCATTATCAATATATAATCTATATTGAATTTCTTGTAGGTTAGCAGTTAATGTAATATTTTCACCAGGCATTACTGATTCAGTATATATATGATCATTTAAGCTATATGTTGTTGAAATATAGTACTTATTATCAACCTTTACAGTATAAACCTTTGAAAGCTTTGATGTAATATCTGCACCCTTAGCTAGGTAATATGTATAAGTATCATTTCCTACCTCAAGTGTAAGGATATAACCCTTAACAAACTTAGCATATAGGATAATATTACTATCTTGGATTGTAGTGATATCTGACTTATTTGTTAAGCCCTTATTTGTATACCATCCTTCAAGTACATATAATTCACCTTCATATGTAATATATTCATATTCAGGATATGTAAATGTTGATCCAGAAGGACCTGAAACTAAGCTATTATTAATTCCATATCCTGCTGTATAGAATGTTACTGTGTGATTTCTTCTTCCACTTTCTTTACCGTTCTTATAAACCATATCTACATCATAAGTATATGAATCAACATATGATCTTAAAGCTGATAAATCAACTGATGTGAATCTATAATTGCCATCACTAGATTTAACTACATTAGAAAGTGATAGACCATTCTTTAATGTTAAATCAATAACTGATACTAAATTTACATTGAATGAATCAATATCAGTTAAAGCATATGCCTTCTTGATACCTTCTTCATCTTCTGATACTACAACCTCTCTTAAGCCAAGTTGTGCTTCAATATCTCCTAAATTAGCATTGCCAAGAAGCTCTCCTAAATCAAGTGAGAAATAGAATTTAGTATCATTATTTGATGAATAGTAATTATTTAAGACCTTACCAGCATCAACCGAATCACTAGATGAATCACTTTGCTCTATTTGACTTAAAATTGTATCACTTAATCCCATACCGAAATCAAGTAAATAATATACGATATCAGATAAGAATTCCTCATAAGATATCTTTATTTGATAGTAATCACTACTACGCTTACTATAAATATAAACATACTTATTCTCATAGTAGATATAAACATGATGTGCATCAACTAAAAGTCTACCAAGACCTATATCACTTAAATCTAAGTGAGCATAGATTGATGGATTTCCTTCATCATCAACATGAACCTTTGCATCAACTGGAACATCGATATTAAGAAGTGATAATACTTTCATTCTTACTGTTCCGTTTATTGCAAATTCCTTATTAGATGCAGTTACAAGTAAGCCATCTACTAATGAATCTAAGCCTGAAATATCATACCAGCTTGAATTAACTGTTGGTACTGTTATTGATGCCTCACTATTATTTAATGTTACATCATCAATATCAAGCATTGTTCTCTTAGTTGCATCATTAACTGTATAGATATTCTTTACATATAGATTAGCAATCTTAGAATCAGTCTTATTAACATCAAGCATGAATGTTACTAAGCTTCCTTCAGGTTGAGAAATAATATCATTTAGGTTAAGTAATAATTCTAATCTCTTTTCAGTTAATGAGAAGCTATTAATAATATGATTTAAATCAATTTGATTAGATACTGAACCAAATAGGTTAGTTACTTGAGATGTATCAATATCATTGAAGCTGAATGTTGAATATCCATCTAGGAATGATAAATCAAGACCAAGTAGATTAGATATAGTTGAAACTATACTTAATACTGAATCAAACTTAGTATAAAGCTTGATCTTGCTTGATTTATTATTTGGATTAGTTCCATATGTTAAATATAGATAATCCTCATTCTTATCAATACCACGAGCCTCAAAGCCTTCCTTTGAAATTAAGATAGCATCAACCATGTGAGTCATCTTAACTGAACCATTATCGTTATATTCAATAATTGTTCCATCAAGCTCTAAATCAAATCTACCATTTTCATAAATAACGAACTTAACATTTCCTTCTATATCTAAATGTCTAAATCCATCATCGTATACTGTGAAGTCTAAAGTAATATTGAAATTCTTTTCCTTAGTTAAATCTAATATTACCTTTACGATGTCACATAAATTATAAATGTCATCATCCTCAAGATAAGTATCCTTTAGGATAACCTCATAATAATCTGTCTTATCAACTGATACATCAAATGAAATACCAGATAAGCTGATATTTGCATTTAGCTTTTCAGTTAATGTTGCGATATTTATTGTTAATACACCAAGCTTTGAAATAATAGTTGATAAATCAACACTTAATTCATTTGAATTCTTAAATTCAAGTGTATCAATAATTCCAAAGATTGAATCAAGCTCAAATTCCTCTGGTGATTCTTCTATTTCGAAAATTTCATAAATTCTTGTTAAGAATGATTCAAAATCAGATAAATCAAGCTTAATATTTAATCCACAAGTTGAAATATATAATACCTTATTGATTAATGATAGGTTAACATCTACTTTTAGCATTGAATTAGATATAGTCATATTTGCATTAATTGTATATGACTCATCCTCTTCAAGTAACATATCAACATAACCATTAACAATAAATGACATATCAAATCCTAAAAGCTCAGATAGCTTAACCTCACCATCTAGACTTACTCTAAATGATTCTTTTTTATACATATCAAGAACATAGAATACGTTGTCTACGATATTAGATAAATCAATATATCCTTCAGGCTTTTCGAATTCATCGAAATCCTTAACATTGAATTCAACATCTAAATTGAATAATTCAGGTATTGAAAGTTTAATACCATCTTCAATTTCAGATAGGTTGATATTAATTAATTGTTGAAGGTCAATTAATCCCATTAAGTTTATTTCTAGATCAGATAAATCAAGAGTGATATTCTTATCTAGATTATTTAACTTAACTGAATTTAATACCTTATTTAAATCAAGAGATAATAATGTATTTAAGATTTCATCAACACTTAATGAGTCAGCTCCAAATCTTGCTAAAATACTTTCAAGATTTAAGAATAGCTTAACATTATTCATTGAAATAAAGATTTCCTTTGTATCATTGAAATACTTAATATTGATTTCGTATGAATATGTCTTATAAGCAAGGTTGAAATCTAAATTAACATTTAATAATTCTCTATCAAGAAGTCCTGTTGCACTTAATGTAACATCCTTGTATGAACCTGATAGCTTGATTTCATACTTAGTACTATCAATGATATTCTTAATGTTATTTACAACATTAGATAAGTTATAGTACTTATCCTCGTCAGATAGTGTAATCTCGAAGTCAGATACTTCAAGTTCTACTTCTAAATTAAAGATTTCAGGAATTGATAGCTTAACGCCATCTTCAATTTCAGCAAGGTTAATATTGATTAATTGTTGTAAATCAATAATTCCCTTTAGGTCAATCTCTAAATCAGATAGATCAAGAGTGATTAGCTTTTCATTCTTATTTAGCTTAATAGTATTTAATACCTTATTTAAATCAAGTGATAATAATGTATCAAGTAGGCTATCTACGCTAAATTCAGAATCAGCGTTTGGAATAAGTGCCATTATATCTTCTAAGCCTATTGATAAGTAAGCCTCATCATAAGATAGATAGATTACATCATCAATATAGTAAACCTTAATATCAAATGAATTTGTCTTATATGTGATATTTAAACTTACTTCTGCCTTAATAGAATCAGTTCTATCAAGCTTAGCAACACCAGATAAATTAATATCCTTGTATGAACCAGTTATCTTGATCTCATACTTAGTGTTGTCAATTAAAGTCATAATATTATTAATTAATGGCTTTACATCATAGTACTTATCTTCATCTTGAAGCTCAATATCAAAGTCTGAAACATTAAGCTCAGCTTCAACATTGAATAATTCAGGAATAGATAACTTAACGCCATCTTCGATTTCAGTTAAGTTGATATTAATTAATTGTTGAAGATCAATTAATCCCTTTAGATCAACATCAATATCAGATAAATCTAAAGTAATTAACTTCTCATTCTTATTTAACTTAACAGTATTTAATACCTTATTTAGGTCAAGTGACAATACTGTATCAAGTAAGCTTTCGATAGTAAACTCTGAATCTGCATTTGGAATTAGAGTCATAATGTCTTCAAGACTTACCTTAACAAACATCTCATCGTAAGATAAATAGATTACATCATCTATGTAGAATACCTTAATATCAAATGAATTTGTCTTGTATTCTAGGTTAATATTAACCTCAGCCTTAATTGAATCTGTTCTATCTAACTTAGCAACTACATTTAAGTTGATATCCTTATATGAACCAACAAGTTTGATTTCATACTTAGTATTATCAATTAGCTTCATAATGTTATCGATTAATGGCTTAACATCATAATACTTATCTTCATCAGATAATGTAATCTCAAAATCAGATACTTCAAGTTCTACTTCTAGGTTGAAAATTTCTGGAATTGATAACTTAACGCCATCTTCAATTTCAGATAAGTTAATATTAATTAATTGTTGTAAATCGATTAATCCCTTTAAGTCAATATCAAGCTCTGATAAATCTAAAGTGATTAGCTTTTCATTCTTGTTTAACTTGATAGTATTTAATACTTTATTTAGATCTAAAGATAATAATGTATCAAGTAAGCTATCAACACTAAATTCAGAATCTGCATTTGGTATTAATGCCATAATATCTTCTAAGCCTATTGATAAGTAAGCCTCATCATAAGATAGATAGATTACATCATCAATATAATAAACCTTGATGTCAAATGAATTTGTCTTATATGTGATATTTAATGCTACTTCAGCTTTGATACCTTCTGTTCTATCAAGCTTAGCAACACCAAATAAGTTAATATCCTTATATGAACCTCTTAACTTAATCTCATACTTAGTATTATCAATTAATGTCATGATGTTATCGATTAATGGTTTAACATCATAATACTTATCACCATCAGTTAACTCAATTTCGAAGTCTGAAACATTTAATTCGGCTTCTAAATTGAATAATTCAGGTATAGATAATTTAATACCGTCTTCAATTTCAGATAGATTAATATTGATTAATTGTTGTAGGTCGATTAATCCCATTAAATCTACTTCAACATCTGATAAATCTAAAGTAATTAGCTTTTCGTTCTTATTTAATTTAACTGTATTTAATACCTTATTTAAGTCTAAAGATAATAATGTATCAAGTAGACTATCAATACTGAATTCTGAATCAGTATTAGGAATTAAAGTCATGATATCTTCAAGACTTACCTTCACGAACATTTCATCGTAAGTTAAATAAATTACATCATCAATATAGAATACCTTAATATCAAATGAATTATTCTTGTAAGCTAAATTGATGTTTGCTTCTGCCTTGATACCATCTGTTCTATCAAAATGTGCAACTACATTTAAGCTGATATCCTTATAAGCGCCTGTTAACTTAATTTCATACTTAGTGTTATCAATAATGTTCTTAATGTTATTTACAACACCAGATAAGTTATAGTACTTATCTTCGTCAGATAGTTCAATTTCAAAGTCAGAAACATTTAACTCTACTTCTAAATTGAAGATTTCAGGAATAGATAGCTTAACGCCATCTTCGATTTCAGAAAGGTTAATATTAATTAATTGTTGTAAATCAATAATTCCCTTTAAGTCAATCTCTAAATCAGATAGATCAAGAGTGATTAGCTTTTCATTCTTATTTAACTTAATAGTATTTAATACCTTATTTAAGTCTAGAGATAATAATGTATCAAGTAAGCTATCAACACTAAATTCTGAATCAGCATCAGGTATTAATGCCATAATATCTTCTAAGCTTATTGATAAGTAAGCCTCATCATAAGCTAGATAGATTACATTATCAATGAAATATACATTGATATCAAATGAATTAGTCTTATATGT
>JAEEHU010000012.1 GCA_016280975.1 Acholeplasmatales bacterium
ACATCTTATAGTGTAGTTGCAAATGTTAATGTTCAAAATACAAGCAATACTCCAGTTGATATGTATTTTGCGAATAGCAATGCCCCAGATACTGTATATTCTAATTCAGGATTTAACTGTACTGGAAACGCAACAACTAATACAACACTTACAATGCAAGATTCATATTATGATGTAAATAATTATGTTGTGTATTATAGAGGAACTGATGATGGTAATGGTCATACATATTCTAGTTTATATCTATGGAGTGCTGCAAGAAATATGACTAGTGTATCTTATACAATTACATATAGTTATATATACGATTCAGGTTCAAGAACATCTAGTAATAGCAATACAGTTAATTCAAATAGCACTAGTATTACATTACCGACACTTACAAATGTTCAAACATTGGCTGGTGGTAATAAAATAAATAGTGCGACTGTTACTTTAAACATTTCAAACTCATATAATAATTATCACTTATACATTTATAATAAAGATTCATCTTCAGTTATAGCTGATTTAGGTACTGTAAGCACTTCAGGTACAACTTATAACTTAGATTTAACTCAGTATTATGGCACTAATATAGCAGTTGGATATATATATAATAATGAATTTTCAGAATATAATGGATTTAGAATATCTTCATATACATATACAGTTAATTATTATAGGGGTGTATCAAATGATACTATTTATAAAAATAGATTGTTAAACTTAGATATTAATTATACTGATGTAAGAAATGATTATTTATGTTATATTTATAAGAATTCAACTAATAATAGTACACTTCATAATAACTTCATTAAGAGTAATTTAACAATGTTTGCTCCAATCAATACATCAGGAAATGATTCAAGTCCAACTAATCCGTTTGTAAATCAATTATCTAATTCAGAAAAGATTGATTTTGCAAAGGTTGTACTAAAGAATAGTAATGCTGCATTATACTATTTAATTAGTGTTAAGTGTGACACTAATGAAAAGCTTGGTGATGTATTAAAGTTAATGAGTAATGCAACTGGTGGTTATTCATTTATAGCAGATGGTATAACTAAACTAGTTAATACAAACTATAGTGGAACATCAACTGATTTAATTGATTATTACTCAAATGTATTAAAGACATTAATTGCAACATATGTAGTTGCTGATTATAGAACTATCTATAACCAAAATGGTAATGTTTATAATACAGTTTATAGAGCATTAGTTGATAATGCTAATACAAATGCAACTGGTTCATCAACAACAGGAACATCATTTAAGAATAATATCCAATATATTAATTCAGATGGTACGTTTACTGCAACTAAGTATGACTTATTCGTTGAATACATACTTGGTCAAGGAATAACAACATCTGGTTATGGTATATTCGCACTTGCATCATCTCGTGGTATCCAAAATGGTGCATTCATTCCAGATAATGTTGATTTAACTAAGATGGATGTAAATTATGATACTACAGCTAAAATTGGTTCAACAGATGTAATTGTATTATTAGATGATCCTGATTCATCATGGAGAGATAATACAGGTGCATCAACTCAATCAACATATGATACTTCAGATACTACATCTATTAACTATCATGTGAGAGTTGAGATGAAGCAATTAGTTAAGGCTATTTCTAATATCATATTTGAGCTTGATTTAGAATGTGATGATACAACATTATATTCATCTCAAGAACAAATTGATTATGAAAATTATATTATTACATATTATGTATCTGAGGCATACTTAAATTACATTAAGGGTGCATCAAGTTTAGAAATATTAAATCTACTTTATGCAGATACTGCAACTTCAAATAAGGCTAAGGGAGATTCAATATCATTAACAAAGACTTATACATATTCTGAAGTAACAGTTGATTCATCTACATTTGATTCATCAAAGCATTATACATATTCAGCTGGTACATATTCACCTGCAGCATCATATGTTGAAGGAACAAAGTATTATGAATTATCACAAATAGATGCAACAAATGCTATTACAATCATTCCAGAAGAAACAGCATATACTGCAAACTATACTTTAAGATTTATAAAGATTGATAATTCAGTTACTACATTCGCATATAACGAAATGCGTTATCTAACAGCAGAAAATGCAACTACATATGCAACTGCAACAAATGTTAGAGCTATTCCATATTATGGTGCAACAATCAAATTTGAGGTAACAGCTCCTAATTTACCAGACGGAATGGATTTAAAGTCATTCTTCACTATTACTGGTCAAACTAAGAACTCAACTTGGGAATTTGATTTAAATACTTCAAATAATGGTATTGTTTCTTCGGGTGTTGCATACATAGTTGTAAATGTAGATATAAGTATGAGTCAAGGAACAAAAGCCTTTGTTCTTAACTTATATGGCTCAAGAAAGACAGTTAACTTAACAAAAGAAGCTAACTCTAACAACCTAATAACTAAGTTTGGTTATGATGGTACTGATTATACATCAACACTTCAAGGTGGAAGTGATGCAGAAAGTACAATTTTATATGGTAGAGCATTCAATTACTCCGATTTAACTGAACCATATATTAAGACTACCGATGCAGCACTTGTTGATGGTAAGACATATTATGTTCAAAATGGTTCAAATGGATCATATTCATATTCTAAGGTATTATCACCAGTAGTAGATGATATAGCAACATATTATGTTCCAAATCCTGATTTCTACCTATATGCATTTGAGATTTCTTCAAACGCAACAGTAAAGATTACTGCAACAAAAGAAATAGTAGAATATGATTTAATGAAATATACAGTAGAGTATTTAGTAACATCTGAATCAGGTGATTCTGAAACTTATAAGCATATATTACAAGAGAATTCATATTTCGAAAATGGTCAAGCTTATGGATCATTATATAAAGATGGTGATACAGTAGATTCTACAGGAATTCATACAGTTGACTTTATTTATAATGACGCAACAGTAGCTGGTAACCTATCAAGCTTAACTTATAGCGAATCAGCAGCTGATAACTATGTTGCGGTTAAGTTCAATAGAGGTTACGAACCTCAATATAGAATTAGATATGACTTATCTAACTTCTATGGAGATATAAGTAAATATACTATATCTGAAGGTGAATATAATGTAGCAGTAACAGAACCACAAGATACATATGCCGGTATTACAATTACACTTGATGACGAAATTGAACCAGGCACATACATGTATATATTCACATATACTAATAGTGGTGAGTGGACAGCAGAAGGAACATATGTTGCATTAGCTGATGATGCTGAATTTGATGAAAACGAAACATATTATATCTTGCAAAATGGAGAATATACAGTTCGTGCTGTAACAGCAGCTACATTCGCAAGATTAAAGTCTCGTTTATTTACATATCAAATGGGAACTGGTTCAACCTATACAAGAACTTATAACTTCCCTGCACTATATATCATTAAGGACTTCGCAACTGATGCATTATTCCATAAGTTGACATTCCTTGATGAATCAGTCGTATTAGGTGGTACAGCAACAGTTATGTTACCTACAACACCTATTAGTGCTGGTGCGGCTAATACAGATAGTGATGCTATTCCATATAGTACAGTATTCAGTCAAGTAAATGATATTGTAATTAACCCTAACTCAATTGAGTATTCTGATTCAGCACAAGCTCCATCAGTAACTGATTACTATACAGTTGGTACAGTTTCTGATACAGACCTTGAATATTATGCTCCAACAATTAAAGTTGAGGATAATGCACAAGTATTTAAGTATACAACATTAACTAAACTTCGTAGATATGGTGATAAAGAAGTAAATCCACAAACAGAGAAGGATAGTGAAATATTATCTACAAGAGATGATATGTTACTATATATTCCATTCGCTACAGGAAGTGGAACAACAACATCATATGAAGTATTCCTAGTTTTAGTTGATTCTAATATGAATTGGAAGAAAGTATATCCAAGATTATTTAATGGTGATACAACAGATGCATCATCACTAATTCATACATATACTTCGACATTCAATACTTTAGCAGCAGAAAAGAATCCATCATTAACTACATTCTCATATGATTTAGAAAATGATGGAACCGCTGAAACTTATACAATAGCAAGCTTCGCAGGAAGCACTGATATAACTGATGAAAATAATAAGAATATATCACTTTACATGGATTATATCGGTACACCACTTCAAGATCACTTCTGGTATATCTCTTACGTAGTATTCTCTGAATATTACTTAAGTAAGGGAATGACAGATAAGAATAATGATGGTGTTGATGATTTAGGTGCTGTAAGATATTATCATATCTCAATTGTCGACGCATCTAACACAGTTTACTTCGATATTTCACTATACGCTCCTGAGGATTTAGATCTAAATGAAATTTACTTAACAATTTCAGAAAATCTATATGATGGCGTAACTCCAACAGGTTCAGCTCAAATAAGCTGTTACTTAGAGAAGTGCTATGATGAGAATAATGATCCAATCCATGGTACAAAAACAGATGATTCAGGATTAGTATTATATCAATTAAGAGTTAATTATAGTATGGCGGCCATGCCGGCGGGCTACTTCACGTTCTATGTAGATTTACCAAATGGTTATGGTGCAATATGCTATACAAGTAAAGAGAATAAATTAGATAAGACAACCGCTCCAGGTAGCTCAAATACAAAGTCATTCTTACCACATACAACAATCATTCCAATTACAGTTGGATTAAGAATTCTTGTAAGTGAATTAACTGGTGCAGATACATCAGTATGGGCAGTTAATACTTCAGACTTATATACTAGACAAGTAGATTATAAGGGTGAAGAGCCAACTAACAATGCTAATAATGGCTAATTTAAAATCTTAACAAATAAAAGAGTAATTCGAAGCGCTAATTGAGAGTGTTAGAATTGCTCTTTTTTTGATGCTAATCGTATTTATGATTAATTTACTATAGAAGAAGTAAAACGCGTTTAAAACGAAAAATAAGGGCTATTCCATATATCGTAATAGATTTAGGAATAACCCTTGTTTTATTTCTAAGATAGTATTATTAAATTGTAATCTTGAATGTTATAGTTAATAATGGTCTAACTGAGCAGATGTCAACGTATCCATCTCTTCCGACATCGTTGCAAGAATCTAGTCCAGTAGAAGCCATAAATGAAACCCATAAGCCTAAGTCGACATCATAGAAATAATCTTTTAACCACCAGTCTTCTGCTATTTGATTTGCATCTATTACGCTTTGATATGTAGTGTAAGTTGCTTCATCAAGAAGAGTTATTGAATCATTTCCATATGTTGTTACTAATCCTTCAACAACTGTTTTAATTGTTGAAGTTTCATAATCTATAGCAGATCCATCGGTGTCATATTCGATTTGATTTCCAATTGCTGTTTTACTTAATAATGTATAAGTAGAAGTCGAATTAACACTATCTATTGATGGGTCGTCTAGTATTATCCATGAATAAGTTCCATACTCGATTGTTTCAAGATATGTTGGCATTGTAATAGAGTTATAATTTTCTCCATATAAATTATCGATTATAACAACTTTAACTGGGCTATCGTTAATATAATCTGGAATTATTATATCAGTTGAACTTGTAAATGAACCATCTTTAATTCCAACTTTATAATAACCTGTCATTTCAGTTAAATCAAACTTAGTTGATAAGTTATTATTTCCATCATAACAAGCATATAAATGAGTATTAGTTGCATTTACATCTAATATTGTAACTTGAGTTGTTAGATTAATATCTGAATACCAAGTAACATTTGCTATAGATTGTAATGCATAGCTTGATGTTGAAGTATTGTATTTTTCAGTAACAGTACTTGAAGCTGTTCCATCATTATAGTGATATGTTATGTCAATTGTCTTTAAGTTGAAATAGAAGTCAATATAAGATGAACCATCACCTAAAATTGGAAGTTCATATTTGCCATTATTAGGTCCATCTTCTGTAATTGGAGTAGCAGTCACACCATTTACTTTGACATCTGTTAATTCATAACCAGTTTGAGCAGCTGGTGCACTAATGTATACTGCTTCACCAGACACACCATCGTGTTCTACTGTTGGTATAGAAGTATAATAATCATCTGCATAATTTTGAAGTTTTGTATTGATTGCGTAATCAATATCGGTTTTTGCTGTAAAGTATGCATAATATGCACCAGAATTATTAGCTACTGTTTCAGTGGCGTTAGTTGAGTATTGTAATCCATTATGTGTCCAATAAGCAAAGTCATAACCAGTTGCAGGAGTAGCAGTTATAGTCCATGTGTCATTACCATTATCAGTCTTAGAAACTGTTCCCTGTCCATTGTTAGGTGTTTCAGATACCTGAACTACGATTCCTGACATAGACCATCTTGCTTCATATGAAGTATTCATTCCACTGAATGAATTCATAGTTACAAGTCTTTCGAATGTTTGAGCATAAGTTAATGTTAATTCAGTTCCTGATTCTACTTGATTAGCACCGCTATACCAACCTGTCCAGTTGTAGTCTGCATTATTTGTTACAGCTGTTAATGTTAATCCGTTAGTTACTATATCGAATGACTTAGTTATTGATAATCCATTTTCTTCAGGATTACGAGATATTGGCATAATCTCTGGATCAATCCATAATGCATAAATATACTTTGTGCTAACTGGAGCTTCTAAGCTACATGTATATGAAATTGTTTCACCACTTACTAAGTCTCTTGTATTATTAATTGAATCCCACCAACCAGCAAATGTGTAAGTATTGTTAGCTGGCATTGTATAAGTGATTGTAGAACCACTAATAGAAGGAGTAGCAGTTGATGTTACATTGACATCACTATAAGTGATTGTTATTTGATTGTTTTCATCCTCTGTATATCCAAGTAGCTTATTTGAAACAATTACATTATTTGCAATGAATCTTGCAACGAAAATTGTATCAGTATCTGGCATTTGTGTTTGATATGTTGCATTTGAACTTACTAATGCATTATCAACATACCAACCATTGAATATATTACCAGTAGTAGGAGTAGCAGTTAATGTTACATTATTTCCTGCAACATACTTACCATTTAAGCTATTAACATTACCAAGTGTCGTATCATTTGATTGAGTTAATACTCTTACCCATCTTGCTTCATATATGATAGATGAGGCAGGCATGTTAAATGTATATATTAATGAAGATGATACCTTACTATCATTTGATGTATCATACCAACCAATGAATGTATAACCATTATTAGTTGTTGCTGTTAATGTAACAGAAGTATTCGCTGATACAGCTATAGCATTATTTGCTGTTGCACCATAAACATTAGATGATACAGAACCCTTAGTTGAGCTTTCTGTTCTATATGTTAATGTGTAAGCAAAATACTTAGCCTTGTAAACAACAGTATCAGTAGTTAATGTAAATGTTAATGCTGGATCTGCTTGGATGAATTGATCATTTGAATTATACCAGCCTAAGAATGAGTATCCAATGTTAGCTGTTGCTGTAAATGTTACTTCATCGCCTACAACCTTACTTGACATATTAGATGTAACACTTCCTGGAGCGTTAGATTCTTCATTATTTAAGTAAGTTTGATATGTTGTATTTGAAGGAGTAAATCCTGCATATAATACTATATTAGCTGGAGTAGTAGTATCAATAGTTGTAACTGCTGTTCCAGAGTAGCTATCTAAATGGAATCCATCAAATCTATATGTATATGCTATTAGGTTAACTAAATTAATAGTTCCTTCATTATAGTTATAATAATATGTTGTTGGATTTAAATTCTTATTAGTTACTAAGTTAGATTGAATATTATAATTATAAGTTATTGTATATTCTTCTAATTCCCACTTAGCATAAATTGTCTTATTAGCTGTTATATTTTCAATATCAGTTATTTGATTTGAATAATTTCCGGCATTATATGTTTGATACCAACCCTTAAATTCATAATAAGTCTTTGATGGAGCTTTTAATTCAAGTCTATCATAGTATGTTAATGTACTTACGTTATCAGTATCATTTGTTCCACCATCTAGAACATATGTGATTTGATATTCATTATATGTCCAGTTAGCATATACTTCTATATCACCAACTGAGTGAGCAGGAATAGTTGTAATTGAAGTTCCACCAATAGAACCAGTTGTCCAACCATTAAATGTTGCCTCTGTTGCATTAGTTGGAGTTGGAAGTGTTATAGTATTACTTTCAACTGTGAATGTAGTAGTAGATGATACTGTAGCATCATGTAAATTAGAATATGTAACATTATATGTATTTAAGCTTGAATGAGCTACAACTAATAAATCAAATGTGTTTTCTATTTGTGTAGCAGTTGCATTATTAGTTGCATTTGACATATTGATTTCAGTTACAACTGTATTAGATGTACCAAGTGTCCAACCTTCAAAGCTATAACCATTATCAACTGCTATAACTAAATCACCTAAATCAAGTGGAGTAGTCTTTAATACTGTACTTGTGATAGTAGTAGTATTGTTAGGGTTTGTTGCACTTTGAAGCTCTGTTGGAATATCGTATGTAATATTGAATGTTAACACAACTTCAATGATTTCAAATGTAACATTTTTACTGCCTGTATAGTTACCAATACCAGTTATAGTTACTGTTGCTGTACCTATATCAGTGTTATCTGAATAAGAAAGAGTATAATCAACACCATTAGTTAATGTGTGGTTGTTATGTGTAACAGTGAAATTAGTAGGTGTAATTTGATTACCTGTATATGCTTGATTTGAAATAGGAGATACAGTAGCATCTGCTATATCTAAGCTATTAATATCAAATGTTACTTGTCTTGAACCTGTATAGTTATTAGTACCACTTATTGTTGCTGTATAAGTATCAACTGCTTGTAAAGTTTTATCATATTGAACTGCATAATCAGTTGGAGCAAGTAAATTGTTGTTTCTTTCAGTATCAATTATTGTGATAGTAGGAGTAATAACTGAACCTGTGTAGTCATAATCAGGAATACTAATTGTTATTACATAATTATTTAAGCTATCTTGCTTACTTAAATCCTTAGGTAGGATTGTGAAGTTAGCTGTTGTCTCTCCACCAAAGTCACCTTTACCCTTTATTGTAGCAACTGCTAAATTAGGGTTATTAGTTGTATTTGATGCATTTATATTATTTGTATAAGTAACTGTATAATCAGTATTTACTGTTAAAGGATTAGAGTTATGTGTAATTGTAAGTGCTGGAGTTACAGCTGAACCAGTAAATGCTTGGTTAAGAATTGCTGCAATGTCTGCATCACTTATTTCATATAGATAAACTCTAAATGTTACATCTTTTGTATTTCCGTAGTTATTTATACCTGTGATAGTAACTGTTGCATTACCAGAAGAAGTATTTCCTGTATAAGATAATGTATAATCAGTATCCTTTACTAAAGTAGTAGTACCATCAGTTACTGTTGGCTTTGGAGTAAGAGGTGAGCCCTCATACTTCATATCTGCAATTTCGGATACAGTAGCTGATGCTATTGATTTAGGATCAATAGTAAAGTTCTTAGTTATTGTACCAGTATAGTTACCCTTACCTGTAATAGTAATAGTAGCAGTACCAGCATCTACATTATTTGAATATGAAACAGTATAATCAGTGTTATTAATTAATGGATTTAATAAATTATTTTGATTAACTACTATTTCACTATTTAATACAGTTATTGCTGAACCTGTATAAGTTTTATTTGAAATATCACCAACTGTGATATCTGCTGATGCTATATCCTTTGCAACAATTGTGAATGTTACTTGCTTAGAGTTCTTGAAATCACCAATACCTGTAACAGTAATTGTTGCAGTACCAACATTTGTATTTGATGTTGCTGATACAGTATAGTCTGTACCCTTAACTAAAGGGTTAGCTCTAGATTCATGAGTGATTACTAAATCAGGAAGTATAGCAGTACCAGTATATGTTTGATCTGCTATAGCTTGGATTTCTGTATCGTTTATATCATATACATTCTTATTGATTGTAAATTGTAAATTAGTTGAACCTGTGAAGTTAATTCCACTGAACCAAATATAATAATTACCTGGTTCAATAGGATCCTTTGTAACAACAGGAGTAGATCTATCTGTATACCAAATAGTGAATTCAGAATTATCAAGCACTGTTGTTCCTAACTTAATTACTGGTGTAATTGTTATAGGTTGACCATTTATTGTTTCTTGGTATGCTGACTCAACATTTTCAAATGTTAATACATTAATATTAAGCTTATTGATTGTCCATGTTACATCAATAGTAGAATCATTTGTATCTAACCACCTAGTATTTAGAGTATCCTTTAATGCTAATGTTACTTGATAATTACCAGCATTAGTTTGAGCATAAGTAGGATCATCTAACTCATAATCTAAATTAGCTGCGATTACTGGTGCTTTAGGAGTTGCATCATAATATACACTTTGAAGTGTTGGAGTTGCAATTTGCTTTTTATTAATAGTAAATGTAGTAGTTCTACTACCAGTGAAATTACCTATACCTGTAATAGTAATAGTAGCAGTACCAGCATTTATATTATTTGTATAAGTAATAGTGTAATCAGTATCCTCTGTTAATTCTGTTGAATTATGAGATACTGTAATTGCTGGAGTTATAGCTGAACCAGTATATGTTTGATCTGCTACACTTGATATTGTAATAGAAGCATCAGTAACAGAAAGTGGTAGGATTTCAAATGTTACATTTTTAGTTCCTACATAGCTACCCATACCAATTATTTGAATTGTTGCAGTACCAACATTTGTATTATTAGAGTAGTTACCAATTGTATAATGAGTTCCTAATACTAGTGTACTTGATTCAAATGTAACAGTAGGAGTAGGCTCGATAGCTGAACCAGTATAAGTTTGATTTGCGACAGTTACTGTTGCACTACTTATATTATATTCATCAGCTGTTACTGTAAATTGATGCTCGTAAGTTCCATCTAAGTTAACACCATTTGTAATATGTAAGATATAAGTTCCTACATCTTCTAATGATGCAATTATTGCTGATGGGTCAAGAGCAGTAGTAATATAGATATTAAATTCACTATTATCTAATACTACATTATTAAATGTAATAACAGGAGTAACATCTATTGGACTTCCTGTCTTAGCATAATTATCATCAAGTCCTGTTATAACTGCATCATCTAAGCTTGCTTGATTAATTGTCCAGTCAACGTCAATTGTTGCATTATTTGTTGTAGCCCACTTAGTATTTGATGTATCAGTTAATACTAAAGTTACTTGATATGTAGCAGCATTTGTTTGAGTGTATGCTGGATTATTAAGCTCAAAGTCATTAGATGTAATAGTTGGTGCTTGAGCAGTTGCATTATAAGTTACACTTTCAAGAGTAGGTGTAGCTATTTCTTTTTTGTTTATTGTAAAGTTTTTGATAGTAGAACTTCTGAAATTACCTATACCTGTAATAGTAACCTTTGCAGTACCTGCATTTATATTATTTTCATATGTTAATTCATAATCAGTATCTTTTACTAATGTATGTGTACCAAGAGTAACTGTAATATTAGGTGTTATTGCAGAACCTGTATATGTTTGAGCTTCAATATTAGATACTGTGATAGATGCATCATAAATATCTAATTTAGAAATTGTTGTAGTTACATATTTGCCTTGTGGTGAATCAATGTGATTTGAATCACCCATGATATAGTAGTAAATTGTATAATCACGAGGAGCATTTCCTGTTGGAATAGTAGTAGAATAGTTATCTTGATTATCTAGTGAATAATAGATATCTCCACCTATAGCTTCTGGACTATTTACAATTAGCGCTTGATTCTCCATAGTATAAACAAGATTTGTGCCCTCTGGCTCAGTTTGATAATCAGATTGAGCCTTAGCAATTGTTACAGTTATACTATCTATTTCAGATGATTCATGATCAGTATCTGCATCAATATAGAAGTAAACTGTATATTCGTCTGCATTTGTTCTAGTTGGAATAGTAGTTGTAAATCCACTTTCCTCAGATAATGAGTATTTAATAGAACCACAAGAAGTAGTACCTCCTGTAACTAGTTCTTGAGCACTGCCGTTATAAATTAATTCATTAGCTTCAGGTAATGTATCGAATGTAGCTATTGGCTTTAATATAACAACATCTACATATGCAACATCAACATCATTGTAATTTTCATCACCTTGAATGAAATAGTATACTCTATATTTTCCAGCTAGTTTTTTTGTAGGAATAGTCTCTTCATAAACTCCAACTTCAGTTAGAGAGTACTTAAATGTTCCGGCATTTGTTGTACCTGGAGTAATTAACTCTAAATCATCACCATTTTCTCTTAAATTCTCTTTAGGAGTTGGTGCTGTATATGTTGGATTTGCCTTTACGATATTAAATATAAGTGTTAATTCACCACTAAAGTTACCCTTACCAGTAATAGTAATAGTAGCTTCACCAATTGCTATATTATTTGCATAAGCGATTGTGTAATCAGTATCAAGAACTAAATCATTAGTATCCCATGATAAAGATACACTTGGTTGTATTTCTTGACTAGTGTAAGGTTTATCGCTATCATCAAAACTTGAAATCAATGTATCATCAAGTTCTTTAGGATTAATAACGAACTCATAAGTCTTATCTTCAGTAGAATCGTCATTCCAACAAGTATTTGTCTTATCAGTAAGTGAAATAGTAACTGTGTAATTACCAGCATCAGTTTTTACATTATTTGTAATAGTATAATCGTCAGATTCTGCTAAATCATAAGTTACGTTTTCTCCGTTGTTATATGTATAAGCCATATTAGATGGAGCAGGGATTTCAATTTGTTTTTGGTTAATAACAAATACGAATTCTTTATCTTCTGTAGTACCATCGCTCCACTTAGTATTTGTTTTATCCTTTAGTGAAACAGTTACTGTGTACTCACCAGCATCAGTTTTTACATTATTTGTAATAGTATAATCGTCAGATTCAACTAACTCATATGTGATTTCTTCGCCAGTATAAGTATATGTAGCTGTAGGAGCTATAGGAGCTTCAATTTCTCTAGGATTAATAACAAATGCGAATGTCTTATCCTCTGTAGTACCATCGCTCCACTTAGTATTGTTCTTATCCTTTAGTGAAACGATTACTGTATATGTACCTGCATCAGTCTTCTTATTATTAGTAATAGTATAATAATCAGACTCAGCAAGTTCATATGTTAATTCACTACCTGTATAAGTATAAGTTGCAGTTGATGCAGAAGGAGCTTCAATCTCCTTTGGATTGATAGTGAATGTATATGTCTTATCCTCAGTTGTATTATCACTCCAACAAGTATTTGTCTTATCAGTAAGCGAAATAGTAACTTGATAAGTATCCGCATCAGTCTTCTTATTATTAGTAATAGTATAATAGCTTGATTCAACTAAATCATAAGTTATTTCACTACCTGTGTAAGTATATGCCATATTTGATGGGGCAGGTATTTCTATTTTCTTTTGAGTAATATTGAATTCAATTGATTTAGAATCCTTATAATTACCCTTACCAGTAATAGTAACTGTACCCTTACCAGCATTTATATTATCACCATAAGTGATATCATAATCAGTTGCGTTAAGTCCCTGAACAGTTATATCTGGAGTAAGCTTGCTTCCTGAATATACCTGATCTGGAATAGCAGCTATTGTTGCGATATCAGTAATTGATTTTCTACCAATTGTATATTGATATCTTAAATCATTACTATTTCCACTTGTAGCCCACTTATAATTTATAGTATCTACTAAATGAATAAGAGCTTCATAAGTACCAGCATTAGTTTGTGTATTTTCAGATATTTGATATAGTTGGTTATCGGCAACTGTATAAGTTATAGCCGCGCCAGTATAATCAAATGAGTTATTACCTGGGTCTGGTTCTAATACACCCTTCTTATCAATAGTAAATGTATATTTTATATCTTCGCTATTTTTAGTATTTTTCCAAGCATATTTATTTTTGTCCTTAAGTGAGATTACTACCTCATAGCTTCCAGCATTAGTTTGCTTATTGCCTGAAACTGTATAGAAGTCACTAGGGACTATTGTATAAGTTTGCTCTTCGCCATTATAAGTGTAGTTAATTGTATCCTCAACTGGTTCAGCAATATATGTTTTGCCACCATTTACAGAAACTATAACTACAGCTGTAGTAGTACCAACTACTGCACTACCTCCAATAGCTGAAAGTAAAATAATTAGCGCTTTTTTAGTCATAATAAATCACATCCGCTTCTATCTATTAAAATAATTTTGACGTTATTTTATTGTTATTATTATATAATAATAACGAAATAAAATCAAATAGTGTTAGAAACATATGGATTTTTAATGAATTTGTGCTAAACTATTTTTGAATTTATTTTTAGGTGAAATTATGGATAGATTACAAGAAATAGAAAGATCAATAATTAAAACATATAGAGGTAGACTTTGGGCTCCATTCGTTAAGGCTTTAAAGGAATATGAATTATTAAAGTCTAATGATAGGGTATGTGTATGTATATCTGGTGGAAAAGATTCAATGCTGATGGCTAAATTATTCCAAGAATTAAAAAGACATTCAGATTTTGAATTTGAGGTTAAATTCTTAGTTATGAATCCTGGATATAATGAAAGAAATTTAGAGCACATTAAAAATAACCTAGAGCTTTTAAATATACCCGCAGAAATCATAGATACAGATATCTTTGAAATTGCAAATAGCCAGGATAAAACTCCATGCTATTTATGCGCAAGAATGCGTAGAGGTGCTTTATATAAGCTTGCATCTGATTTAGGCTGTAATAAAATAGCCTTAGGACATCATTACGATGATGTAATTGAAACAACACTCATGAATATGCTTAATGCTGGATCATTTCAAACAATGCTTCCAAAACTTCATAGTGATAATAATGAGGGTATGGAATTAATTAGACCTCTTTATTTAATCAGAGAAAAGGATGTTAAGGCTTGGGCTAAATATAATGATTTAAGATTCATTATGTGTGCATGTCGCTTTACAGAGGCTTGCTCAGTAGATAATGAAATCAATATGAGCCAAAGATTAACAACAAAAAAGCTAATTCAAGAGCTAAAGGAAAATTATAACGAAAATGTAGAAAAAAACATCTTCGCTTCAGCCTCTAACATCAATATGAATATGATTTTAGGTTACAAAAAGGATGGAGAAAAGCATTCCTTCTTGGATGATTACGATGAGGAAGAAAAATAATGATATCACATTTCTTTGTGATGTCTTTTTTATCAAACCATACGAGAATACACCAACCTCTTTAGGGTGGGGATGAATCGTACTATATATTATAGCAATGTATTGTAAATTAACATGAATTATGATATAATATAAGTATCAGTGGTAGTATAGAAAATCGAGGTAGATTCTATGAAATTTGACACAAACAACCATTCAGTATTTAGCCTTAATTACCATCTAGTTATGGTTGTTAAATATAGAAGAAAAGTAATAAATGATATTATATCAGATAGATTAAAGGAAATATTTGAATATATTGGTAAAACATATCATATTACAATAGTTGAATGGAATCATGATATTGATCATGTACATGTGCTGTTTAAGGCTTGTCCTAATACTGAGATATCAAAATTCATGAATGCATATAAATCTGCATCATCTAGACTTATTAAACAAGAATATCCAGAAATTAGAGAAAAGCTATGGAAAGAATACTTTTGGTCTAAATCATACTGTTTAATCACAACAAGTGGTGTTACTATTGATATTATTAAAGAATATATTAAAACACAAGGTGAAAAATAATGAAGAAAAACAAAGCGTTTAAGTTCCGAATTTATCCTACAAGTGAACAAAAGGTGTTACTTGGTAAAACATTCGGATGTTGTCGCCTTGTTTTTAATTATTTTTTAAATTTAAGTACTAAAAAATATGATGAAGAAAAAATAACATTAAAGTATAAAGATTATGCATTAATGCTAAATGACTTAAAAAGAGAAAAAGAATTTTTAAAAGAAATAGATTCAATATCTTTACAACAAGAATTAAGACATTTAGCAGACTCTTTTAATAATTTCTTTAAATATAAAAAAGGATACCCAAAATATAAAAGAAAAGCAATGCATAATGATTCATATTCGACTATGAACGTAAATGATAACATTGAAATATTAGATAAAAAATATATAAAATTACCAAAGATTGGTAAAGTTCAATGTAAAGTACACAGAGATATAACAAATGATTATCAATTAAAATCAGCAACTATATCTAGAGTACCATCAGGTAAATATTATGTTTCAGTATTATATGAATATGAAAAAGAGCCTATTAGTTATAAAATTGATGAATCTAAAATATTAGGACTAGATTATCAAATGAAGAATCTATTCATATCTGATAATATCATTAAGACCAATGATGATTTTTTAAAGTTATATACAAAAAATGAAAAGAGATTACAATTTTTACAAAAGACATTATCAAGAAGACAAAGACCAAATCATAAAAAAGAAATAGAATCATCAAAAAGATATGAAAAACAAAGGATTAAGGTAGCTAAGCTATTAGAATATCAAAAAAACAAGAGAATCGACTATTACAATAAATTATCAAAAGAAATAGCCAATCAATATGATATAGTTGTAATAGAAGATATTAATATGCAAGATATGGCAAAAGAAAGCAAATTAAATAGTAAAGCTACATATGACAATGGTTTTGGAATATTTAGGAATATGCTTAAATATAAATTAGAAAATTTAGGTAAAAAGTTAATTATAGTAGATAAGTATTTTCCATCAAGTAAGCTATGTAATGTATGTGGATATAAAAATGAATTATTAGCAATAACAGATAAAACATGGGAATGTCCAAACTGTAATACAGTACATAATAGGGATATAAACGCTAGTATAAACCTTAAAAAAGAAGGATTAAGAATATATAATTCCTAATCCTAAGATGAACCCTGGGACACAGGGAGATAGCTCGTTTACTGGATTCGTTAGAATTCTTGCCCGAGAAGCTCTCAACTTCTATAAGTGAGAGAGTATGTCACTGTGATATAATCAAAAAGAATGCGAGTGATACTATGATAATGAAAGAAGAAAAACAATATTTCATCCACGAACCATTTGTTGGGGCAGGAGATTTCCTAAGACCAGCATCTATTTTGGATTTATTCCAGGATACTGCAGCCCTACACGCTAGAAATCTTGGTATTGGCTATGATGATTTATTAAAGCTAAATCTACTTTGGGTAGTTACTAATGTTGAGTTTGAATTAGTTGGTAAATTACCTAAATTTGGTGATGAAATAATTGTTAAAACTTGGCCTTTAGAAAAGGGCAAGCTAGAGTTTAAAAGAGAATATGAAATTACTGATTTAGAAGGTAATTTAATAATAAAGGGAATATCATCTTGGTTTACTATTGATGCGATAACTCATAGATTGACTAAGGGTGATAAGGTTGTATATAGTGGTGAGTATTTTAATAAAACTAACTACCCAGATTATAAAAGATTTAAGATAGATACAGAAGTTGAATCATCTGAAGTATTAGAGTGGCAATATAGGGTTTTATATACAGACTTAGATCATAATAATCATATGAATAATGCAAGATATTTAGATATTATTTACAATAAGAGATTATTGACAAATATAAGTGAATTAAAACGTATTAAAATATCATATGAGCATGAAATTTTGTATGATGAAATTATTGATATGAAATATATTAAAAATAATAAAGAACATACATTTGTTGGCTGTGTTAATGGCACTGAATGCTTTACAGTTTTAATGGAGGAAAAATAATGGATTTTTTAGATTTTATAAAGAAATCAAAAACTATGTTTCACGCTTGTAAAACAGTTGAAGACATACTTTCTGATTTAGGATTTGTTAAATTAAATGAGGGTGATGAATTTAACCTAAAGGGTGATAAATTCTATGTTACTAGAAATAATTCATCTATAATTGCATTTACAATTCCAAGTGATAAGAGTGATTTATCACTTAATATTGCTTGTGCACATTTAGATTCACCAACATTCAAATTAAAGCCTAATTTCACATTTGAAAAGAAGGGCTACAATATGATTAATACAGAGGTATATGGTGGGCCAATACTTCATTCATTTATGAATAGACCTTTAGATATTGCAGGAAGAGTATTTGTAAAAGAAAAGGGTAAGGTTGTATCTAAATTAATATCATTTGATAGAGCAATGTGTGCAATACCAAGTCTATCTATTCATTATGATAAGAAGAATAATATTGAGTTAAATCCACAAGAGGATTTAATACCACTATGTGGAATTGAAAAGGTAAATCTTTTAGATTTAATCGCAGAAAAATTAGGATGTAAGAAAGATGATATTATATCTCATGATTTATTCCTATCTTGTTTAGATAGAGGATGCTATATGGGATTTAATAATGAATTTATTATGGCTCCTCAAATTGATAATTTAGAATCAGCATATTCAATTGTTAATTCATTTATTGAAGCTAAAAATGATAAATCAATCAATATCTGTGCACTATTTGATAGTGAGGAAATTGGATCTAATACTAGATGTGGCGCAAGATCTACTTTTCTTTATGATATAATTTCAAGAATCTCTAATAAGCTTAACATATCAAATGATAAGATGAGCGCAATAATCCAATCATCACTATCCTTAAGTGTTGATAATGCTCAAGGCTTCCATCCAAATTATTCAACTAAATATGATGAAACAAATGCATGTAAGATGAATGAGGGAATCGTAATTAAAAGAGCTGCTCGTGGATCTTATGTTACAGATGGCTATAGCGAAGCTATATTTAAATATATCTGTGATAAAGCATGCGTAAAATATCAAATGTTTACAAATAGAAGTGATATGCCTGGAGGCTCAACACTTGGAGCCCTACTTTTAGAATCACTTTCTATTCCATCTTTAGATATAGGATTTGCCCAAATCGCTATGCATTCAAGCATGGAGGTTGCGGGAATAAAGGATTTATCATATATGCATAATGCATTAAAGGCATTTTATGAATCACATATAAAATTATTAAATGATGGCGAGGTAAAAATTGATGGGGTATGTTAATAAGAAGGACGCATTAATGAATCTATCTAATCCAAAGGACTTTGATGTATTTAAAAATAGATTTTTAAAAACATATAAGGACGCAGTAGAAAAGATAGTATTCATTAAGAATAACCAAGAGGAATTATATAACTACATTAGTGGAATAAATAATATTTCATTAAATGTTGGATCTCAAATATTATTTAATGACACAAAGGATATTTTAGAGAAAATAAAAAGAGGAGAAGTATCTCCTCAGGATTTTGATGATTTATATATTACAATTAGAAATGTATATCAGGAATTAGAGCTTCTCTAATACTATAAGTATTCTTTCATCATCTGGCTCTAAATCATCATTAAAGTCACCACATAATTTAATCATTTTAAATTTTTTAGATTTAAAATCATTTATTTCATATAAATATTCATAATATGATTCAGTAAAAATATCATCATCTTCCTTAATTGAAATATCATGTTTCAATTTAGTTGGTGATATTTTTTTTGTTGTCCAATCTAAATAGAATGTTTCATAATCCTTATGAATTTCATTAGCCTCATACTCCTTAAATAAGGCTTTTGATGCTATATCAAAGATAAATAGTCCATTTGGCTTTAAATTTCTATAAACAGAATCAAGTAGCTTATTAATATCTGATTTTTGTTTTAAGAAATTAATTGAATCAAAGAAGCAAGTTATAACATCAAATTTAATATCATAATTAAAGCTTGTCATATCAGCCACATCAAATTTGATATCAAGTCTATTTATTTTTCTCTTTTCATTTGCAATTTCTATTATATCATCAGATAAATCAAGTCCATATGTTTCATAGCCCTTTAATTTTAGCATTGTTAAGAATGTACCAGTACCACAAGCTAAATCTAAGATTTTATCACCAGGCTTTAAGAATTCTTCTGTGAATTCTAGCCATAAATCATAATCAAGCTCACTCATTACCTCATCATAATAATAGGCAAATTTCTTATAGGCATTATTCATCTTTTTACCTCCAAATCATTAACTAAATTTATATCTGGATCAATATATATAGTCTTTTCATGTGTGTATGATACAAAGCATCCCTTTTTACCTGGAATCTTTTTAATATATTTTATCCTTGTATAATCAACAGGAACACTTGATGAATCCTTATAGGCTGAATGTAGAGCCGCAAGATTTGCGCAAGCTCTAATTTCATCCTCAGTTAAGTCCTCACTCTTATGTATAACAACATGGGCGCCTTCCATCTTTTTTACATGGAACCAATATTCAGATGGTCTTGATTTTTTATTAGTTAAATAATCGTTTTGAATATTGTTTTTACCAACACTAATTAATGAATTATTAATCTTATATGTTAATAATTTTGGCTTTTCTATTTTTTTATTCTTTTCCTTTTGCTTAAATAAATATTTGTTATTTATTAATTCCTCTTGAATTTCCATCGCGTCATTTAAATTACAATCATTAAGCTGATATTTAAGTAATGTAAAATATTCAATTTCAGAATCTGTAATTTGAATTTGTTCTTTAATATATCTTATTGATGTTTTAGCCTTTGCGTATTTTTTAAAATACATATTAGAATTTTCTAATATTGTATATCTAATATCAAGAGGTATTTTAACATCCTTATTTTCATAATAATTAAATACTACTATTTCACTATCCTTTTTCTTTAGGTCAGAAGTAGTAAGTAATAACTCTCCATAGGTTTTATATCTTGGAATATCATTTTTATCTCTTAATTCTTGTTCAAGCTTTATTTTTTTCTTTTCATATTTATTTAATTCACGAGAAATAAAAGAAGAAAGGTCATCAGTTTTAGCCTTTATTTTACTTTTTATATCCATCTCATAATAATATTCATCCAATAATTCTGATAGACTCTTATACTTATTTACAACCTTATAATCAAATGGATTAAAGTAGTAATCAAGTTTACCATCATCATTTATAAATGTAGATGGTATTGTATCAACTAAGAATTTATCATACATATTACGAGCTGGGTTTTCACTATTAAAGATAATATTGGCAAAGAATCTTGATATACCTGTAAAATTATCAACTAAATCCTTTGCGTTATTTACCTTTCTTTCTTTAAATATTTGACTAAATGTTTCCTCATCAAATATTTCAATGACAGTTATTTTATCATTTTTAGGGAATTCATATATAGCATTTGGAAGGATTGTTCTATTATATTCTCCAACTCCATCATGCTTAAGTGAATCTATTATTTTATATTTAGAATCAGTTAATACTAAATTAGAATATCTACCCATTATTTCAGCGATTAAATACTTTGTATTTAGATCCTGCATTTCATTTCTACCCTCTAAAGTAAACATAACTACTCTATCACCAGTATGCTGTTCTATTCTTTTAATAATATATCCTTCTAAATGCTTCTTTAAAAGAAGCGTAAAGCTTTTAGGAGTAGTTCTTTGCTGGTAATCCTTATTAGTAAGGTGAATTCTTGAGTAATTTGATGATAGTGATAGCATAAGATTATAATTTACTCTTTCATATCTAATAGTGAAAATAAAATCAGTATCACCAGATTCAGTTATTTTAGAAATTCTACCTGATGTAAGAGGTATAATATCCTCTTTTAATAGTCTATGTAAAAATACTCCATCAAATGCCATAAATAATCACCTACTACTCTATTATAATTGATTTTTTAATTTATAAATAGTAGAATATAAATATCATTTTGGCAGGTGATTGTTATGGCTCTATGGGGCAAGAAGAAGGCATCTGATATTTTAGTTAAATATTTAGATGAAAACAAAATTCATTATGAAATAAAAGATAATGTAGTATCATTCGAATTAGAATTAGGTTCTTATTCATTATTTCCTTATTTTGAGGTAGATGATATTAAAAATATGTTATCTGTTGTTGTTAATGTATGTGAAAAGAAGCTAACAGATAATCTTTTAAGAAAGATTAATGAATTTAATCTAAAGAGTAAGTACTTCGCCGCTAAAGTAAATAATAATATTATTTATTTAGAATATAATGTTAAAATTGATACTGATATAGTAGCTGATGTATTTAAGGATTTAATTGCATCACTAAATCAGCTAGAAGAAATAATTGATAACCTATAAGAGAGGATAATATAAATGAAATTAAATGAACGCGGGCTTTTAATTGTTATATCAGGTCCATCTGGAGTTGGTAAGGGAACAGTTAGAAAAGCATTATTTGAAATGAAGAATCATAACTTAACATATAGTGTATCTATGACAACAAGAAAGATGCGCGAAGGTGAAGTTGATGGAAAGGATTATTACTTTGTTACAAAGGATGAATTCCTTAAGCAAATTGATGATGGAAACTTCCTAGAGTATGCAGAATTTGTAGGAAACTATTATGGTACTCCATTAGATAAGGTTAATCAAAAGCTAGACGAAGGAAAAGAAGTAGTTCTAGAAATTGAAGTTGAGGGTGCACTACAGGTTAAAAAGAAGGTTCCTGATTGTGTAATGATCTTCTTAGTTCCACCTTCAAAGGAAGAATTATATAATAGACTTAAAAATCGTGGAACTGAGGCGGAAGAGATAATTCAAAAGCGTATCGAAAAGGCAAATAGAGAGTTTAAGGTTGCCCCTAAATACGATTATATAGTTGTTAATGATGAGGTAAATAACGCAGCTGATAGAATTATGGCTATTATTAGAGCAGAGCATGCTAAAACTTCACGTTCAATTGATAAGTACTATGAATTAATTGGTGAAAAAGAAAATAATTAATTATATTTAATAATTAAAAAAATGTGCTATAATAAATATGTCGAAAGACAAAGCGAAATCAAAACTAACGAAAAGGGAACTGTTGGTGCAGTTCCCTTTTCTCATCTGAGAAAATAATAAAGCGAAATCAAAAATTCAACCTAAATCGAATTGCAACTGTTTTTTGTTGTCTTATATAAGATAATCAAACTCTTTACATATAAATATAATGTGCTATAATAAAGATGTCGAGAGACAAGCGAATTTGAGATGAACGAAAAGGGAACTGCTGGATACAGTTCCCTTTTCTCATCTGAGAAAATAATAAAGCGAATTTTAGATGAAATCCTAAATTGGATTATTATGGTTATTTTTAGTTATTATGTACAATATAATAACAAGTAATACCAAATACTCCATTTGGAAAATCTCCTTATTCGCTCATTGTTTCCTCCGAGCAAAATGATTCTCATCGCCTATTATTCCTTTCAAATGTTCCATATAAAAATATGGCATTTTATTTATATCATAAAATCATTAAAAAAGCAATTAGCTAAGCCATAATTTCGACTTTAAGTTTTTGAGAAAAATAGTTAAATTAATAGTTAAAAGTAAATATTTTTTGATGTATTTTTCTCAAAAAATATGGAGTGTTTCATAAATTCGATTTGTGTTAGATATGAATTGTGCTGTCTTGCAAATATATATTATTAAAAGTATAATATATAAAAGGGTTTAATTGTGGAGGCGATTCCATTTGAATACAGCTATTAAAGTAAGAGATAATATCTTAAGATTGTTTGGCTTTAAAAAGAATAGTAGGTATGTTACTAACTATTTAAATGATGCAAATATCAAAAGTACTGTATATATGTCTTTTATCATCATAGTACTTGAAATATGGATGATCATAAGAAATGTTGAAAAGTATGTAATTGGAAAAGATGCAAAACAAGAAGGTTTTAATCTATTTTCATCTATGTTTATAAGAACTTCACAATTCTGGTTGTTTTTATTTGCTGGAGTTGCAATGTTTATATTTTCAATTTACTATTTAAAAACAAAATATAAGGTTTCCAAAAGATTAAATACAGTAAATATTGTTTTTGGTAGTTTTTTATCAGGCTATGCAATATTCTTTTTGATTGGTAATTTTACGCTTAATTTATTAAGCTTTAATAATAATGTTAATACAGTATCATCGATTTCAACAATTTCCTTGGGCTTTATAGCATTATTATTAGGTGTTGCATGCATACTATTTTCAATATTTAATAGAAAAAGAGTAAATGATACATTATATCTAGTTGGTGGAGTTTTAACTGTAATATTCTTCGCAGCTATGTGCTTGATATTTGGTGTAAGTGTATCTTATGGTGATTTCTTTAGAAATTGGCAAGGTGGACTTCCAAGATATTATGCTAGTACTAACTCATATGCAGATATAAAATCAATTATATGCTTCCTAACAATGGTTATTTATGTTGCTTGTTTATTAATTTGGCGTCCATGGATTTCAATAATTATGCTAGTTGGTATATTTGTTGGATTCTATTATATGGTTGCACTTCATCCAGAATTAAGAGCATTCCCAGATGGAGAAAGAATCAATTACATTACATTCGTTATTACGCTTGTAGTTGTTTCAATGAGTATTTATATTCAGCGTTTAAATGAAGCTGAAAAGGATGAAAAGCTTGAAAGAATCGCAATAGAAGATAGCTTAACTGGTATCTATAACTATCGTTATTTTAATGAGCTTGCAAAGCTAGTATTAACTGATCCTGAAACTGATATAAATAGTAAGGTATTCTTATTTATAAATATTGAGAACTTTAAAACCTATAATGATCAAAAGGGATTTAAAAAGGGTAATGAATTCTTAATTGAATTTGCTAATAATATAGTATCTGCCTTTGATAATGATATAGTAGCAAGACAAGCTGACGACCATTTCGTTGTTTTAGGATGTGTTGGAAGCTTTGAAGGTAAGATAGAAATATTAAAGGATTTACTTGCAAATGAATCAGAAGTATTCTTAGAATTAAAGGTTGGAGGCTATCGTCCTAAATCAAGAGATGAGGATTCATATCACGCATGTGATAAAGCAAGATATGCTTGTGGTAGAATCAAATATAAATATAATCAAAATTATTTAGAATATAGCGAAGAAATGGATGAAAAATTCCATAAGATTCAGTACATAGTTAATCATATTGATGAAGCTGTTGATAATGGATATATAAAAGCATATTATCAACCAGTTGTATGGAGTAATAATGGAGAATTATGTGGCTGTGAGGCTTTAGCGCGCTGGATAGATCCTAAATATGGATTCTTATCTCCTGGTGATTTTATTCCAGTTTTAGAAGAACACCGTCAAATTCATAAGCTTGATAAGGCTATATTTGAAATTGTATGTAAGGATATTAGAAATTCACTTGATAATAATCTACCAATAGTTCCAATATCACTTAACTTTTCAAGATTAGATTTTGAGCTTATGGATGCCGTAGGAGTACTTGAAAACCTAATGGAAAGATATAATGTTCCAAAGGATTATATACATGTTGAAATAACAGAAAGTGCCTTAACAGATAATGTTGGATTATTAAAACAATCACTTGATAAATTTCATGATGATGGATTTGCAATATGGCTTGATGATTTTGGTTCAGGTTATTCATCACTTAATGTATTAAAGGATTACTCATTTGATGTTTTAAAAATTGACATGAAGTTCGTTGTTAATTTTGATATCAATCCTAAGGCAAGTGATATAATTGATTGTATTATTCAGCTTGCGGAAAGAATTGGTATGAAGACATTAACTGAAGGTGTAGAAACAAAAGAACAAGCAGAATTCTTGAAAAGGTCTGGTTGTGGAAGACTTCAGGGTTATTTATTTGGAAAGCCAATTCCACTTTCTGATTTACAAGATCAAGTATCAGAAGGAAAATATACTATATCAGATAAAATAATTTAATTTTATGCACCGATATAATCTATCGGTGCTATTTAATTTTTAAGACATTATTTATTATTAATATAATAATTTTTTCTAGATATTAAAAAATATGTGTGATATAATAAAGCGGAAACGGAGGAAACAATGATGTCTAAAAAAGAATATGATGGAATGCGTTACCCATCAGTAGATGAATTACTAGAGGTTGTTGATTCTAAATATAAGCTTGCAATTATTGCAGCAAAAAGAGCACACATTATTGATGAAGAGGATTGGTGCTCACTTGAAGATCCTTTATGTGTAAAGCCAGTTGGTGAAGCATTAGAGGAAATATTAGAAGGCAAGACAGCAATGACTTTTAAGCCATTAAAATAATTGTGGTTATTAAATTAACCACAATATTTTTTTAACTAAAGGAGGTGTCATGATGAGTTTAATTGATGATAAATTAAAATTATTACCAGATAGCCCAGGTAGCTATCAAATGAGAGATAAAAATGGAAATATTATCTATGTTGGTAAGGCTAAAAATTTAAAGAATCGTGTTAGAAGCTATTTTCATGGCGCCCATAATGCTAAAACTACAAGGCTAGTTAGTGAAATAGCTGACTTTACATATGTAATATGTGAATCAGAGCTTGAGGCTTTAGTTTTAGAGATTAATTTAATTAAAGAATATAACCCTAAATATAATATTATGCTTACAGATGATAAGACATATCCTTATATTGCACTTACAAATGAGGATAATCCAAGGCTTATCGTCACTAGAAATAAAAGAAAAAGAGGAGAAGCTAGATATTTTGGACCATATCCAAATGTTAAGGCTGCCCGTGCTACAGTTGATTTATTAAATAGAATATATCCATTAAGAAAATGCTATAAGATTCCTAATAAGGAATGCTTATATTATCATATGCATCAATGCTTAGGTCCTTGTATAAACAATACTAAATTTGATTATACAGAATATAAGAATAAAATCGTTTCATTCTTAAATGGTAATGCAGAAGATACATTAAAGGAATTAAATAAGAAGATGGAAGAAGCTTCCATCAACATGGAATTTGAAAAAGCAATAGAATATAGAGATTTAATTAATTTCATTAATACTACAATCTCTAAGCAAAAGATAACTATTAATGATATGACAAGTAGAGATTATATAGGTATATATGAATCTGAGGGTGATGTATCAATTAATATCATTATCACAAGATTAGGATCTATTGTTCAAAATCATCAAACTATTATTAATTCATACTCAGCTGAGGGTGATGATACCTTATCATATTTATTCCAATTCTATGATATAAATGAAAAGCCAAATGAGCTAATTGTTTCAGGAATTGATAGTGAAATATTATCTCCACTTGGAATAAATATTGTTGACGTTAAAAAGGGTAAGAAAAAGGAATTAATTGATATGGCACTTTATAATGCCAAATTCAATTTAGAAAATAGAAGAAATCTATATAAGAATCAGGTTCTATCTAAGATAGATGCGATAGATGAATTAGGTGCACTTCTTGGAATATCATCTCCAACAAGAATTGAAGCATTTGATAACTCAAATCTATTTGGAGAATATCCTGTATCAGGTATGGTTACCTATATTAATGGTAGACCATCACCAAAGGATTTTAGAAAGTACCATATTAAAACAGTAGTTGGTGCGAATGACTATGAATCTATGAAGGAAGTAATATATCGTAGATACTACCGTCTATTAATGGAAGATCAGGCTATGCCATCATTAATTGTTATGGATGGTGGAGAAATCCAGGTTCATGCCGCAGAGGATATTATAAAATCACTTAATTTAAATATTCCGGTTATGGGTATTCAAAAGGATGATTATCATACTGCAAGAATAATATTCTTTAAAGAAAAGCTTATTGAGATAGATAAAAATAGTAAGGTTTATCTACTTTTAAGAGATATCTCAGAAAGAGTTCATGATTATGCTATATCATTCTTTAGAAGTGAAAAGGCTAAGGGCTTCTTTAAATCACAGCTTGATGAAATAGAAGGCTTAGGACCAAAAGGAAAAGAGAAATTAATCAAATATTTCACGACTATCGATAATGTAAAGCTTGCCTCAGTTGAGGAATTAAAAAAGGCAGGTATATCAACAAATACATGCCAAAATATTTATGATTATTTTCATAAAAATTAAGAATTATTTTAAGTTTAGGGACCTTTATTTTCTTGAATAATATTTGTAAAAATATTATAATAGGTTGAAGGGTTAAAAGAGGTTTTGAAATTGGATACAACATTAATAATATTAATAACTACTATTCCTGCATCCATATTGGTAATATTTATAGCATTATTTATGGTGTTTAAATCAAAAAATGGTAATAAGACACCAAGAATCAATGTTAATGATGAATTTATTACTAATTTAATTAATTTATACGGTGGAATAGATAATATAAATCATGTAGAAACAGAAAATTCTAGATTAAGAATAACTGTTAATGATTTAGATTTAGTAAAGCTAGATGAATTAAAGCCACTTGCGAATGGTGGAATATTCGTTACAGGAAATGTAGTAAAAACTTTATATAGAATAGATTCTGAAGAGATTAAGAATTTGATAGAAAAAAGGAGATAGTTTATGGTTAAAAGAAGTTTTAAAATCATTAATGAGTCTGGAATTCATGCGCGTCCAGCAACAACATTAGTAAACACTGCAATCGAGTTTAAAAGTAATATAACATTAACTGCTTTAAAACGAGAGGTAGACTTCAAATCAATTATGGGTGTTATGTCACTTGGAATTTATAGTGGTGTAATTATTGAAATTAAGGCAGAAGGCGAAGACGAGATGGATGCTATCAATACTCTATCAGATAAAATTGTCTCTCTAGGCTTAGGAAAAGAAATATAATATTTGATAAGCAAAACGACTTGAGTTTTGCTTATTGTTTTTGTAAGGAGAAATTGTTTATGGATTTAGAAGTATTAATTAAGAATTATAAGGATTTAGGAATTGATGTTTTAAGAGATTTAATATCTTATAAAACAGTTTTAGATAAATATGAAGAGAATGGAGAATATCCATTCGGAATAGAGAATAAAAAGGCCTTAGACTATATTTTAGCTAAGGGTGAGGAATTTGGATTTGTATCTAAGAATGTTGATAATTATGCAGGTCACATTGAATTTGGAAGTGGCGATGAAATATTAGGTGTTTTAGCACACATTGATGTTGTTCCTGTAGAAGAATCAGAGTGGGTATCAGATCCATTTAAGCTAGATATTCGCGAAAATAAATTATTTGGTCGTGGTACAACTGATGATAAGGGACCACTTGTAGCATCTTTAATTGCGATGAAGGCACTAAAGGATGAAGGATTTGTTCCAAATAAGAGAATAAGATTAATTATGGGCTGTGATGAGGAATCAGGCTCTAGATGTCTTGAGCGTTATTTAGATAAGGAAGCTCATCCAAATTTAGCATTCTCACCAGATGCGGACTTCCCACTTATTTATGGCGAAAAGGCAATTATATCTTTTGATATTATGGCAAATATTAAAAATGACATTATTACATACATGAATGCAGGTGAAAGATATAATATTGTTCCATCTAAGGCTTCATTTAAATT
The DNA here is from genome assembly GCA_016280975.1 of Acholeplasmatales bacterium. Lineage (GTDB taxonomy): Bacteria > Bacillota_I > Bacilli_A > Acholeplasmatales > Anaeroplasmataceae > Anaeroplasma. The sequence goes on from JAEEHU010000012.1 coordinate 29,478, forward strand.
AAGTGTAGACTTAAGACGTGAATTTACTGAATACCTAAAGAAGAATAATTATAAGGGTGAGGTTGATGGTGATACATATATTACTTATGGTGTATCATCACATGCAATGGCACCACAAAAGGGTGTAAATGCATTATTTATCGCATTTGACTTTATTAAGGATTATGATTCAAAGCTAGCACAATTTATGGATAAGTATTTCACATTTGATTGCTTCGGTAAGAAGGCAGGCTATAATGATACTGATCCTGAGATGCATGATTTAACATCTAATTTAGCTATCGCAAAAACTATTGGAGATACAATTAAGCTTGGATTTAATGTGAGAGCTCCAAAGGATAGTGCATTTGATTTTATTCCTGAAAAGCTAAATCCAATTACTAAAGAATATGGCTATGAATTTAAGTTCCTAGGTGGATCTAAGCGTCATTATGTATCACCTAAATCTGAATTAGTTCAAAAGTTACTTAAGTCATATAGATTTGTAACAAATAACAATGTTGAGCCAATCACTATTGGTGGTGGAACTTACGCAAGAGAACTTGGAAACGCAGTTGCTTTTGGTCCACAAGCACCAGGTGCCGTTGATGTTTGTCATATTTCAAATGAGTATATGAGCTTAGATGATTTTTATACAGCTATAAAGGTTTATTACACTGCTATAAAGGAGCTTGCTAAGTAATGAGATTACGTAAGGTTAAAAACGCTAAAGAAAGATTAATGGTAAATGATAATAAGTACTTTATAGAGGATGCGACTAAATATAAGGGAAAGTGGCATGAGCTATTCAATAATGATAATCCAATTCATATTGAAATAGGCTGTGGTAAGGGTAGATTCATTGAAACATTATCAGAATTAAATAAGGGTATTAATTATATCGCAATAGAGAAATTTGATTCTGTGTTATTAAGAGCCTTAGAAAAGGTTATTGATAAGGATATACCTAATCTAAAGCTTGCGTGCTTAGACGCAAGTATACTTGATACTTATTTTTCTTTTGGAGAAGTAGATAGAATCTATTTAAACTTCTCAGACCCATGGCCAAAAAGCCATCATGCAAAAAGAAGATTAACTCATGAGAATTTCTTGAAGGTTTATGATAAGGTTTTATCTAAAGATGGTGAAATATTCTTTAAGACTGATAATAGACATCTATTTGAATTCTCACTTGAATCATTTAATTCATATGGCTTTAAGATGAGCCATATATCACTTGATTTACATAATGATTTGGAAAAATATCCAGATAATATTGAAACTGAATTTGAGGAAAAGTGGAGTAAGCTTGGCCCAATATATAGAGTAGAGGTAAAGAGAAAGTGAAATTTATACTTATAGGCGGAAAATCAAAGGATTCAAATGTTAATAAAATTGAGAAGTATGCCATAAGTTTAACTAATAAGGAAAAACCAAAGGTACTTGTTATTCCTTATGCATCAAAGAATATTAAATCATCAATGGATAAGTTCTATAAGCTAGTTTCAGGCTTAAATATGGATATAGATTATATGGACTTTGATAATGTATCCTTATTTGAAGAAAAGCTTAAAGATTCTGATATTATCTATGTCTTAGGTGGAGTCTCTGATGATTTAGTATCATACTTTATAGATAACAAATTAGATATAATTTTAAAGAAGTATTTAGATAGTGAAAAAATATATGTTGGATCATCTGCAGGTGCGATGTTAGTTACTCAAATATCTATGGGTGATAAATATATGTTTTCAGATAATTTCCATAACTATAATTATAAGATGGTTGATTGTCTTAATATATTAAATATATCAATATGTCCACACTATCAAAATGAGGATTTGATTATTTATAATGATGAAATATTAAAGTATAATATAGATAGCTTTGGAATAGAAGAGGATACTGCTTTAGTAATTGATAATAACAGGTTTTATTGTATAAAGGACAATAAGAAAAGCAGTATATATTATTTTGATTCAAAAAATAATTATAAGATGATTCCACTATATGAAGGAGAAATATATGAAAAAGTTGGCGGTTTTAGGTCCTAAGGGTACATATTCAGATATCGCAGCGAGAAAATATCTTAATGGAAATGACGAATATGAAATAGAATATTATCAATCTATTATTAAAGCTATTAATAGTGTAGATGATAATACTTTAGCTATAGTACCATTTGAAAATACATTAGATGGATTTGTCTTTGAAGCACTAGATAGTATTATTGCTAAAAAGCTTAATATTATTAGTCAAATAAAGCTTGATATTGATTTTGCCTTCTGTGCAAATACAGATGATATTAATAAGGTTGAGACTGTATTTTCACAATTTAAGGCATATGGACAATGCTTAGACTTTATTAATTCACATTCATTTGATGTTATTAAAACTGAAAGTAATATAGTATCCTTAAATATGCTTAAGGATAGTGGAGAAAATTTTGGTGCGATTGTACCAATTCACGCAATAAAGGATGACGAGTTTCCACTTGAGATACTTCATATAGCTGATTCTAAAGAAAATGAAACTAGATTCTTTTTAGTATCTAAGGATAAAAAAGAGATAGCTAAAAAGAATAATTTAGAGGCATCAGTATTAATCTCATCTATCATAGATAGACCAGGTATACTATTTGATATTTTAAAGGTATTCCACGATTATAATATTAACTTAAAATCAATATTATCTCGTCCTTTAAAAACTAAGATGGGTGCTTATAATTTCTATTTAGAATTATCCTTAAAGGATATTGAGCTTGAATCTTTATATGAGCTTGTAAATAATAACAATAATAACGAATATAACATTACATTACTTGGAATATATGAGGCGATAGAGTGAACGTAGTAGATATCATAGAGAAAAAAAGAGATGGTGGAGAATTAACACAATCTGAAATTGAATATATGATATATGAATATATAAATGGCATTATTCCTGATTATCAAATGTCAGCCTTTTTAATGGCTGTATATTTTAAGGGTATGACTGATGAAGAGGTATATAACCTTACTAAGACTATGATTTCATCAGGAGATATGGTTGATCTATCTTTAATTAATGGCTTTAAGGTTGATAAGCATTCAACTGGTGGAGTTGGAGATAAGGTTACATTAATTATTGGTCCAATTCTAGCATCACTTGGATATAAATTTCCAAAGCTAAGTGGAAGAGGCTTAGGTCATACTGGTGGTACTATTGATAAGATAGAATCATTTAAGGGATTTGATACATCACTTACTATAAATGATTTTATTAAAAAGGTTAATGAAATAGGTATATCAATTAGTGGTCAAACTAAGAATTTAGTTTTAGCAGATAAATTATTATACGCATTAAGAGATGTTACAGGTACAGTTCCATCTATACCATTAATCGCATCATCAATTATGAGTAAAAAGCTAGCCTTAGGTGCTGACTTAATTATGCTTGATGTTAAGGTTGGCTCAGGCGCATTTATGAAAAATATAGATGACGCAAGAAAACTTTCTATAACAATGGTTAATATTGGTAAGAGATTTGGTAAGAATGTTATTGCGATGATAACTTCTATGAATTCACCACTTGGATGTAAAATTGGAAATAGCTTAGAGGCTATGGAGGCAATAGAATTTTTAAAAGGAAATTCCTCAGCCGATTTAAAGGAAATATGCTATGAGGCAGTAGCTCATGCATTAATGATTCATGAGAATATTTCAAAAGAAGAATCAGTAAGAAGAATTGATGAGGTAATTAAGAGTGGTAAGGCACTTAATAAATTCTATGAATTAATTAAGAGTCAACATGGTGATATTAATTCACTTACTCTTGCTAAAAAGCATGTACTAAAATCAAAAGAGGAAGGCTATATTAAGAATATAGATGCTAAAACTATGGGTATAATATCAATGAGACTTGGGGCAGGTAGAAACAAGCTTGGTGATACTATTGATCATAGTGTAGGTATTAATCTATTAAAAAAGCCAGGAGATTATGTTAAGGCTGGCGAGGATTTAGTTGAGGTATATTACAATTTAGAATTAAGAGATGATATTACTAATTCTATTTATAGTGCCTATACCTTTGCGAATACAAAATATTGTGATAAACTTATATTAGACATTATAAAATAACTCTTGAATTGTAAATTCAGTTTTTGTATAATTGTATCGATTGATGACTTTGGAGGTCCATTATGGTTTTTATTATAGATATATTTGTACTTTTAGTAGCAATTTTATTAATTGTAATAGTTATGTTACAAGGCTCAAAAGATGATATAAATGATGCATTCAACGGTAGTAAGTCTGAACTATTTAAGAATCAAAAGGTTCGTGGCGTAGAATTATTTATGCAAAGAACTACTGCAATTCTAGCATGCTTGTTTGTAGCATTAGTAATAGTAGCTGTTGTACTTCATACTACTTTATAATAGATAATTAATGAGATTCCTACGAGAGTCTCATTTATTTTTTTAAGGGGTGATACTATGGATAAGCTTGAAGAAGTATATAATTTAATAAAATTATCTAAGGTATCATACCTTGAGATAAGAGATTCATTTAATTTAACTAATAGTGAGCTTGATGAAATATTAGATAAATTATTAAAGGATAATTTAATTAAAATAAATAAAAATGGCTATTATAAGATTAATAAGAATAATAGCCCTAAAAATAATATTAATTTAGATGATGAATTTGTCCTTTCTAATTTAAAGGAATCATCTAAGACAATAAAGGAATTAAAGAATATCTGTGGAGTTTCATTTGATTTAATGCAAAATAAATTAAATGAGCTTGAAAGAAATGGTTTAGTTTTAATTAGAAAGGAAAGAGTATTTTATAAAACTACTGCGCGCTTCATTAGAACTAAGTCAAACAATTCATATTGTGCTATAGATGGAGTAAAGGATTTATATAGACTTGATAATCATGAAACATCTGATTTATTTGATGGAGATACTATTAATATAGTAGTCTTACCAAAAACATCAGAATTTATGAATGCCAAGGTTTTAAGTGTTGCTGAACGTTATAATAAATTTATTATTGGTGAAGTATTATCTAAGGTTAAAAATGGAGTAAAGAAATATAAGATTAAGTCAAGAATCTTAAGATTTCCTGTAATTTTACCAATAGATGAAGAAAAGCTTAATGATATTTTAGATGGGGAAATAGTAAAGGCATCTATTAAATACTCTCCAAGAGGAGTAGAAATAGATAGTATAGTTGAGGTATTAGGTCATAAGGATGATCCTAATATTGAGATTACTGAAATAGTATCTGAATATGGCTTTGACACTGAATTTAGTGATGAGGTTAAAGAAGAATTAAAATATATTAATAATAGAGTACTTGAATCAGAACTTGATGGTAGAGAGGATTTTAGAGATAAGATCATTTTTACAATTGATGGTGATACATCAAAGGATTTTGATGATGCAGTATCTATTGATATATTAGATAATGGTAATTATTTACTTGGTGTATATATCGCAGATGTATCACACTATGTTAAGGAAAATAGCGCACTAAATAGTGAGGCATTAAAGCGTGGTACATCACTATATTTAGCCGATAAGGTAATACCAATGTTACCACATCAATTATCTAATGGTATTTGCTCACTTAATGAGGGTGAAGATAGATTAGTACTTGCCGCTTTAATAGAATATGATACTAAGGGTAAGTTTATTAATTACGATATTAAAGAAGGCGTAATTAGATCAAGTCATAGAATGACCTATAATATCGTTAATAAGATATTAGATGGCGATAAGGATTTAAAGAATCAATATAATGATATTTATGAATCTCTATTAAATATGCACAAGTTATCTAAGCTATTACGTGATATTAGATCAAGACGTGGTGGATTAGAATTTGATACATCTGAATATGAATTCGTTCTTGATGATAGTGGCGCACCTATTGAGATTATTAAAAGAGAGCGTAAGGAATCTGAAAGGTTAATTGAGGACTTTATGCTTGCCGCAAACGAGGTTGTTGCCTACCATATGAATATAAGTCACCTACCTATAGTTTATAGAGTTCATGAGGAGCCAGATCAAGAAAAGCTTCATGAAACATTTAGTAAGCTAAAGGAATTTAAGATGAATATCAGGAATATTAAAACTGACATTAAGCCATATGATATTAAGCGTGTATTAGAGGAGGCTAAGGAAAGTATCAATAAGGATATTATTTCAAACCTACTTTTACGTTCTATGATGAAGGCAAAATACTATGAGGAGAATTTGGGTCACTATGGACTTCAATTAAAATATTATTGTCATTTCACATCTCCAATTAGAAGATATCCTGATTTAATTACTCATAGAATGATTAAAAAGCTATTACTTCATCCAACTAATAATTTTGAATCTGATTTAAAATATTATTCTAAGGAAATAAAGGAAATAGCTTTAAGAAATTCTAATTCAGAGAAAAGGTCAATTGATTTAGAGCGTGATGTTGATGATATGCTATATGCTTGGTATATGGAAAAAAGAGTTGGAAATATCTATGATGGTACTATTACATCAATTGCCCCACATGGAATATATATTGAAATTGAAAATGGAATAGAAGGACTATTCTCATTTAGAGATTCCAATGAATATTTTACCTATAATGAGGAAAAGATGATTGCTATAAGTAGTAAAAAAATATATCATATAGGTGACAAAATTAAAGTAAAATGTAAATGTGCATCAAGAATAACACGCACTATTGATTTTGAGATAGAGGAATAAAATATGGATATATGTACTAATAGAAAGGCTACATTTGAATATTTCATTCTAGATAAATTTGAGGCTGGTATTAAGCTTAAGGGTACTGAAATCAAATCTATTAGAGCTGGTAAATGTAATATTAATGATGCGTATGTTATTATGAAGAATAATAGACCATATATCCTTAATATGTTTATCGCTAAATATGATCATGGTAATATTTTTAACCATGATGAATTAAGAACAAGAGAATTACTTCTTAATAAGCACGAATGTGATAAATTAACTAGTAGAATAAAAAAAGAAGGCTTAACTATAGTTGCCTTAAAGGCATATTTTAAGGGCTCTTTAGTTAAAATTGAAATAGCACTAGCTAAGGGTAAGAAGCTTGTTGATAAAAGAGAAGTAATCAAAAAGCGAGATACTGAAAGAAAAATTCAAAAGGAAATGAAGGATTCTTACAAATAGTAGTTGTAATTCTTAAAAAAATGATTATAATAACAATACTAGCTTGATGCTAGTAAATGGGCTTGTTATGGATTCGCTGTGATCTATGAAGGTATGTAAGCATGTGGTGGGATTATCGGCCACCTAAAAAACGTCGGGGTTTTTAATAAACGCTGAAGACAATGATTATGCATTCTTAGCAGCTAGAAGCAATTCAGTTGCTCATTATGCTTTTGCCTAATCTAATAGTATTAGGCGTCCTTTAATCTATTTCCTACGATAGATTATATGGGCTCAACTCAAGTAGGATATATATTTAGGCTGCTATTCTAAGCTTAAATATGAATTTAATAGAATGTAGTTAAGTTTTGGTTTGTCTGTTCGCTAAAGGCTTAATGAAAATTTTGAATAGAATAAACATGTAGAAAGCATATTGGATTGGGTTATATACGGGAGTTCGAGTCTCCCCAGGTCCACCATATAGTCAAAAACCGAACCCATAAAACTAAAGGTTTGGATTAAAATATAATAATTAAAAAAGGCTTTGTTAGATTTTCTAACCTTAGAGTGAGGGGGTTCTCACCGTATGATAAGCCAATAGGAGATACCATATCATATGTATCTCCTTTTTTGTTTGCTGCAATTTTATCTTGGGGGTGGTTTTGTGACAGTAAAGTGGTACCGCTAGAACCCTAATATAAAAAAAGTGGAGTACACCTCCACTTAAATATTCACATTATTAAATTTGTTCCTTAATTTTAATTCTACATCTTCACTTGAAATAGTAGTACCATTATTATGTTCTTCAATTGCTTTATCACACATTAAAGCAATTTCATCATCAGTATAATCTTCATATGCTTTAGACATATTTGAAATAACAGGTGTAAATGGAATGCCATTTCTCATTTTAATTTGATTGAAGTACATAGTAATTGCAGTTTCCATAGAAACACCTAGATTTTTTAATATTTTATCAACATCATTTTTTAAATCTGAATCTATGCGTAATGAAATAGTTGCATCTTTTTGCATTTATAATCACCTTTATTTATATTATAATTTAGTATTTTATAATTTCAATATGATGCTTTACTATACTTGATGAAGAAAAATAACTGTCACATCTGTCACGCCAGTCACGTGTCACATAGCGTATATGTTTAAAAATATAGGTTTTGAGGGTGCACCTAAATCTATAGAGGGTGCATTGTATTAACAATACTTACCATACACATTGAAGAACAATAGGTTTAATACGATTTAGCATTAAGCCTTTTTTCTTTGTATAGTTATAAAATATCTCTAACAATAGCCTTTTTTATTAGAAAATGCTATAATTAGATAAAGAAGTAGTTCGTTAATTTATGTTTGTGAAATCACATTTACTTTTTTAAATGTGAGAAAGGGTAGAAGCTATGAAAAGAATTTGGATTATTATTGTTAATGTGGTAATAATGATTTTAATGCTTATATTTGTAGCCTTGTATACGTATTTTGATAATAGTAATACAATCAAAAGACAAATTGAGCATTTTGAAAATACTACAATCACAATGGAGCATGTCACTGAGAACTATTTAGAGGGTGAACAGCGTATTTGTGATGTATGGGCTAACCACATTAATAACAACAACATGACAATTGAAGAGGCTATATCTTTTATTAGAGATTCCCATGTGCTTAAAAATACATCAGCTCATATTGTTTATTTAGATGATTTAACTGGTCTATCTACAAGGTCTAGCATAAATGAAGAAATGAATTATTCTGTTTCATATTCACGAATGGAACTTTTAAATGATTTAAGTTGGATTTATCCTATAGGAGAATCTATTAATGTATCTCGTGCTTATACTAATCCTTTAAATGGTGAGCAATCTATAGCATTTTGTAATTTTATTAATTTAAATGATGGAATAAATGATAGAGATGCTATATTGTTAAGAATTTTACCTGTTTCAGAATTAAAAGAAAAATGGGTATTTCCTCAAGAGGAATTCGAGAATGCTGAGCTTTCTATAATTGATTCAAATGGTGATTATATTATTAAAGGTCATTCATTTAAAAATTCTAGCTTTTTTGAATTTTATAGATCATATAACAGTATTGATCCTGTAAAAGCTGATGAATTTTTTGATAAGATTAGTTCTTCAACAGGCTCATTTACAATGCTTAATTCAAAAAATGAGGAATGCATTTTAGCTTATACACCATTTGATGTTACCGGTGGTTGGACATTATTAAGTTTTATGCCTATGGAGTATTTAAGTGTAAATAATGAGAATTGGATTTTAATTGGTACTATTTCCTTTGGTCTTTTAGTTTTATTCTTATTTGATTTAACATTTATGATTTATTTTAATAAAAAGCTAGAGGCTACAGCTAAAGAGGCATCATTAGCTAATAAGGCAAAAACTGATTTTCTATCTACAATGTCACATGATATAAGAACTCCTATGAACGCTATTATAGGATTTACAACATTAGCTAAAAAGAATATAGATGATAAAAATAAGGTTGATGATAATCTTAGAAAGATTACATTAGCTAGTAATCATTTATTAACATTAATTAATGATATATTAGATATTTCTAAGGTTGAAAGTGGAAAGCTAAGTCTATCTCCTCAAAAATTTTCAATTGTTGAGGTTGTTGAAAATTTAATGAATATATCTATGTCAATGGTAAAGGAAAAGAATTTAGAATTTAGCTTTAATGTATCTAATATTGAAAATGAAATATTATATGCTGATAAGCTTAGATTAAATCAAATATTTATAAATATTTTATCTAACGCTATTAAATATACTGAACCTAATGGTAAGGTTATGGTTTTAATGAAAGAGGAATTAAGTGAAAAAGAAGAATGTGTTAGATTAATTTATAGGGTTTCTGATACAGGAATAGGTATGAGTCCTGAATTTATGCTTACAATGTATGATGCATTCTCACGTCAAACTGATAGCCGTGTAAATAGCATCCAAGGAACTGGATTAGGTCTTGCTATTACAAAAAAGATGGTTGATTTGATGGGCGGAAAAATAGAATGTGAAAGTGAGCAAGAGAAGGGAACTACATTTACTGTTACATTAGATATTCCTATTTCTGTGAAAAATAATGATATTCATATTGATGATACAAATATATTAATAATTGATAATGATAATTTATTAGTTGATGAGGTTAATACATTAAAATCATTAGGATTAAATGTTGATAGCACAAATTCATATTTAGATTATATTAATATGATAAATGGAAAAATAGGATTAGGTAATGAATATAATGTGCTTATTATAGATTCTAAGGCTAATGGTATTAAATTAGATGAATGTATTAATAAAATACGTCAAATTACTAATACACCTATTTTATTAATTTCAAATTATGATACTGATATTGAAATTGATATTAATAAAATAAAAAATGTTTCATTTTTAAAGAAGCCATTATTTAAATCAACTTTATATGAAAAAATAAATGAAATATTAGGTGTTAATAAATCTAATGATTCAATAAATGATTATTCTGATTTGAATGGATTAAATATTTTAGTCGCTGAGGATCATAATATTAATTATGAAATAATTTCAACATTGCTTTCAATGTATGGAATAACAACAGAGCGTGCTTTAAACGGAAGTATTTGTGTTGAAAAAATAAAAGAGGCAAAGCCTAATACCTATATATTAGTATTTATGGATATTCAAATGCCTATCATGAATGGTTTAGATGCAACTAAGGCTATTAGAAAATTAGATGACGAATCTAAGAAAAATATACCTATTATAGCTATGACATCTGATGCATTTTCAGAAAATATTACAGAATGCTTAAATGCAGGTATGAATGGACATATTGCTAAGCCTATTGATATTAATATTGTTTTAAAGGAAATTAGAAGAATAAAGGAGGAATCAAATTATGAAAAGGATATTTAGTTTAATTTTAAGTGCCCTTATAATTCTATTTTTAGCTTCGTCTTGTGCTAATGATTCTTCTAATGATGAGGTATTTACTCCAACATTAGATAAGGAATATACATGTAATATTAAAATAGTTGGAGACTATAGTAATTTTGAAGCCTTAGAGGCTGAATTTGATAAATTTAATGAATATTATCCAAATGTAGAATTAAGCTATATAAAGCTTGATGATTATAAAAATAATCTTTCTACAACGCTTAATGGAAATGAAAAGCCTAATATTTTCTTTTCGTATACATGGATGATTGGTGATGAAAAATATAAATCTGTAGTTTCTCACATGGAGAATTTTTCAAATTCAACCCTAAAATCAAATTTAGATTGTATCAGACCTGGGCTTATAAATCATGATGAAAATGGTAATGTATTGATGGTTCCGGTTTTTTCTAGAACATATGGAATGCTAGTAAATAATGATTTATTTAATAAGGAAAAAATTGATGTACCAAGTACATGGGATGAATTAATTGACGCATGCAATAAATTAAAGGAAAATGGACATAAAAGTCCAATGATGGGATATAGCTTAACATCATCAAGCTCCTTAATGAATACTATTGCATACCCGCTTTTTGTTTCAGTGCTTGCCAATAATGAAGAAGCATTAAATCTTGCGAATAGCCTAGATTCTAGGGCAGGGGGTTATATGAGGGGTGCTTTAGAGAAGGTAGATAGCTTAATTAGAAATGGCTTTATAGATTTAGATTCATGTGATGAAATAGAGGATAATTATGAAAAGGTATTATTAAGATTTTTTGAAGGTGATGTACCTATGATGATTTGTACAGGTGATACAGTATCAGGCACTAAAAAGCGTGAGGAAAAATCAGAAGCATTTACAAAGTCTCCTTTTAATTATTCCTTTAGCCCAATTCCATTAACTAATGAAGGTGGATATTTTATTGATAGTCCATCAATTGAATTTTCTGTTAATAAGAATTGTGATAATTTAGATATGACTAATGAATTTATGAAATTCCTAATTTCAAATAATGAATTAAATGAAATGGCAAAGATTAAAAGATTAACTACTCCAACTAAAAAAATGTCATTTGATTCTTTGTATGCACCATTTGCTAAAATATCTAGTGATAGAATATTTTATCCTGAAGCTTTAGGAATTAAGGATCAATTAACTGTTCAAACAAGAATCGCATCCTTTAAGGTAGGAAGAGGAGAGCTTACTGTTAGTGAGGCAGTAAGTATGTATGGAAGCTTTGCTTAAAACTATAATTGAAAGGATAAGATTATGAGAAATAATAATATTATCAATACATTAAAAAGATATATTTTGATAGTTGATGATGAATTCATCAACCAAGAAATATTAAAGGAAATATTAATTAAAGAATATGAAGTAATTACGGCATCTAATGGAAAAGAGGCATTAGATGTTTTAAATACATCAGTTAAGCCTATTTCATTGATTTTGCTTGATTTAAATATGCCTATTATGGATGGCTTTACTTTAATTAAGGAATTAAAAAAGAATAATGAATATCAAAATATCCCAATTATAGTAATTACAGGAGATAAGGATAGTGAAATAGATGCTTTAAATTTGGGGGCTGTTGATTTTATTCCAAAGCCATTTGATTTAACTGAGGTAATTATGGCTAGAGTTAATCGTTCTATTGAATTATCAGAAAAAAGAATTATTGTAAGTGCATCAGAAAAAGATGAATTAACTGGTGTTTATAATAAGCATATTTTTGAAAGATATGCAGAACGAATTGATAAATATAAGCCTAATGAAAAAATGGATATGATAGTATTAAATATTTCGCATTTTCATTTATATAATGAGCTATATGGTAAGGATGAGGGAGATAAGGTATTAATTAATATTGCTAATATTTTAAGAGATATAGCAAGAATTAATAATGGTATTGTATCAAGGCTTCAAACGGATTATTTTGCATTATATATTAATCATTTAGCTAATTATGATGATTTAATTAAATTAATAAATGATAAATTAAGGAATGATTATAATTTATCTAATATTATTATTAGATTAGGTATTTATCCTATTTTGAATTTAGATGAGAATATAGATTCTCGTATTAATAGAGCTAAAAGCTCTTGTGATGAAATAAGTAATTCTAATACTAAATTTTATAATGTTTATAGTGAAGAGGAACAAAAGAATCAGCTATTTAAGGAAAGATTAATTCATGATTTTAAAAGAGCAATTGATAATAAGGAATTCCAGGTATATTTCCAGCCTAAGATTTCTATTTTAGGAGATGAATATAAATTATCATCTGCAGAAGCATTAGTTAGATGGATTCATCCTGAATTAGGCTTTATCTCTCCTGGTATGTTTATTCCTTTATTTGAGGAAAATGGTTATATAAAAATATTAGATCAATATGTTTGGAATGAAACTGCTAAAAAAATAAGAGAATGGTATTTAAAATATAATATTTTATTACCTGTTTCTGTAAATGTATCTAGAGTAGATATGTTTGATACTAAAATAGTTGATACTATAAAAAATATTGTTAATGATAATAATATTAAGCCTAGTGATTTGTATTTAGAAATAACAGAATCTGCATATAATAATGAAACAGATCAAATAATAGGTATTATTAATGAATTAAGAGATTTGGGATTTAAAATTGAAATTGATGATTTTGGCTCTGG
>JAEEHU010000072.1 GCA_016280975.1 Acholeplasmatales bacterium
CCAGCGTTAATCCTGAGCCAGGATCAAACTCTCCATAAAATTTATGTTTTTTGTTTGTTTAATCTTTTTTGCTCAATTCTTAAATCTGAATTGCGTTTTTTATTGTTTGTAATTCCTTCGTCATATACAGTTTTCAAAGATCAATAAGATGGTGGTTGGGGACGGTTTCGAACCGCCGAACCCTCAGGGAGCAGATTTACAGTCTGCCGCGTTTAGCCTCTTCGCTACCCAACCATAATTTATTTAGTTGCACTTTACTTTCGGTCACAGTGCTTTTTCATTATACCATAACAATTCTAGTTGTCAACAATAAATTTATAATTTTTTTACGATTTTATTAAAGAAAAATGGCGATTGATTTCGCCAGTTTTACTTCTTTATTTTTTTGTCTAATTCGTAGGTAGGTAACATAATAATTCTTTTGCATCCTAAGCACTCAAGCTTGATATCCGCACCAACTCTAATTACCTTCCATTCGTTAGAGCCACAAACGTGTGGTTTCTTAGTTTTAATTATCTCATTAAGCTCATACATTATAGTGGTCTCTCCTTTATTTTAGCAAACATTCTTGGATATTTATTAGGAGTATTCTTGAACTTTCTTATGATAACTAATTCTCTTTTACCTAAATTATCAGGTAAATCTAAATCAATTACCTTCTCTATTTTTCCACCTAATATTTGAATACCCTTTTCTGCCTCTTTAATTTCAGATTCAGACTCAGTACCCTTCATAGCTATAAATAAACCATCTAGCTTAACAAGTGGCATACATAATTCTACTAATACATTTAATCTTGCGACAGCTCTTGCTGTAACAACATCAAATGCCTCGCGATTAGTCTTAGTGAAATCCTCTGCTCTTGCATGAATTGCTTTTGCATTATTTATGCCTAGCTTTTTAATTAAATCGTTTAAGAAATTGATTCTTTTATTAAGCGCATCAATAATAGTAACATCTATATCATCTCTTACTATCGCAAGAGGAATAGATGGGAATCCTGCACCAGCTCCAACATCACATAATTTAATATCACTCTTATCAAGTGCTAGATTTAATGTTAAAGAGTCATAAAAATGTTTATTATAAACCTCATCACGTTCAACTATTGAGGTAAGGTTCATATACTTATTAACCTCAATTAGCTCATTATAATAAAGCTCGAATTTATTTAATTTATCATCATTTAAACTTAAGCCAAGTTTAGATACTTCTAAATTAAAATTCACTTTTTCTCTCTCCTCATTTTTTCAACGAATACTGAAAGTACAGAAATATCAGCTGGATTAACTCCAGAAATACGAGAAGCTTGACCAATTGTTTGAGGTCTAACCTTCTTTAATTTTTCTCTTGCCTCTAATGCTATATTATCTACTAAATCATAATTGATGTCAGATGGAATCTCTTTTGATTCTTGAGACTTCATTCTATCTGCTTGCTCAATTGATTTTTTAATATATCCTTGATACTTTAAATAAATCTCTACTGCTTCATAGATTTCATATTCATTATCGTATTTAATATCTATATTTATATTAGATAAGGATAAAAGATTAATGATATCCTTGCTTGAAACCTCAGGACGCTTAATTAAAGCCTCTAGGCTTAATGATTCCTTAACTGGCTCATCAAGCTTTAAATTATCATTAATAACATGTAGATTAATCTTTACTTCCTTAAATACTTTCTTTAATCTTTCGATTTCAGCTTTCTTTAATACTAATCTATTATGCTCATCCTCATTAATAGTACCTGCATAATAGCCATATTCTCTTAATCTTAAATCTGCATTATCATGTCTTAATAATAATCTATATTCAGCTCTTGATGTTAATAATCTATATGGCTCTTTTGTACCCTTAGTTACTAAATCATCAATCATAACACCAATATATGCTTCATCTCTTCTAAATACTAATGGCTTTTTATTTAATATTTTCAAGCCTGCATTAATACCAGCAATTAAGCCTTGACCTGCAGCCTCCTCATAGCCAGATGTACCATTGATTTGACCTGCAGTAAATAGGTTATTTACAATCTTAGTTTCAAGTGTTGGCCATAATTCAAGTGGGTCAATCGCATCATATTCAATTGCGTATGCATATCTTATTACTTCACAATCCTTTAAGCCTGGAAGTAATCTAATCATCTTATCTTGAATCTCTTCAGGCATTGATGTTGAGAAACCTTGAATATACTCCTGATCAATTTCTAAAGATTCAGGCTCGTAAAATATTTGGTGTCTTTCCTTATCCTTAAATTTTACAACCTTATCCTCAATTGATGGACAATATCTAGGACCAATTCCTTCAACAACTCCACCATACATTGCAGACTTATCAAGATTATCCATTATAAGTGAATGAATTTCTAAATTTGTATATGCTAAATAACAAGGAGCTTTTACACCTAAAATTGATTCATAGCCCTTATCATGACTAAAATGCCATGTTATTTCATCACCATTTTCAACACTAGTTTGTGAATAATCAATTGATGATGCTTTAATTCTAGGAGGTGTACCTGTCTTTAATCTTTGAATAGTAAACCCACATCTTCTTAAAGCTTCACTAATACCATATGATGTCTTTTGTCCATCTGGTCCTTCCTTTTTAGTCCAGTGACCTCTTAAAATTCTACTGTTTAAATAGGTACCTGTAGTTAATACTACTGCCTTAGCAAATACTTTTTCACCATTTTCTAAAACTACGCCTTTTATAGTGTTATCCTCAACTATTAAATCCTCAACTATCATTTCCTTTAAGTCTAGGTTTTTAACAGTCTTTAAATGCTTAAGCATTTCTCTTGAATATAGAAGCTTATCCTCTTGGAATCTTAAAGCCCAAACTGCAGGACCCTTACTTCTATTAAGCATCTTAGTTTGGATTTGGCATAAATCAGCATTTTTACCCATATAGCCACCAAGCGCATCTATTTCACGAACAACAACACCCTTTGCAGGTCCACCAATAGATGGATTACAAGGCATTGAACCAACCATATTTAAATTACCAGTAACAAGTAAGGTAGATAGTCCCATCTTGCTTGTTGCGATACATGCTTCACAACCTGCATGACCTCCACCAACAACTATAACATCATACATCTTTATTACCTCTAATTTCTTTACTTTGTAATTCTATCACATTTATTTCAAATTTTAAAAATAATTTTTCGCCTTTTTGCAATTTTGGTCAAATTGACTTAATTTATAAAATTAGTTATAATAAATAAAAGGTTTCTCGATTCAAATAAAGGTGTGGTGATACCATGGATGAAAGTAAATTACTAGAAAGTCTACTATTCTTAAATAATAGTATCACTTTTGTCGTTAATTCAAAAACAAAGACAATTGAATCTGTATATAACGGCAAAAATAAAAAAGACGAAAATATTACATACAAAGAATTTGCACATAATTTCTGTGTATTCTTTGGACTTAATGATGCGGCTGAGGCTAAACTAATAAGATTTTTAGATAATTTATTACCTTCTTCTGCACCATTTCAAATACCAGTTGACTATAGATTAGATGATGGTTCTCCTATTAAACTTATTTATAATGGATTTATGTTTGAAAAAAACATGGTATTATTTACTGTTAAGAAAGATATAGAAGACCATACAAATGATATGGATCAGCTTACAAAGCTATATACTAAGAATTACATTGTAAATAAAATTAAAAAAGCAATTGATGCTAATCAAAAATTCGCTCTTATGGTTATAGATATTGATAACTTCAAATTATTTAATGATACATATGGACATCTATATGGAGATATTATCCTAGTTGAAACTGCAAGTGCCTTAAAGAAATTCGCAGATAAACGAGGCTATGTTGCAAGAATCGGTGGCGATGAATTCTTAGTAATGCTTTATACTGATGCGACATACGATACAACACATAAGGAATGTACTGCCTTAAGAGAAACTATAAGGAATTTTGCAAAGCACAATATAAAACAAGAAAACATAACAGTAACTGTAGGATGTTCTACTTATCCTAACGACGGACTTGATTATGATTTACTATTTAAAAAAGCCGATAAAGCATTATATAGAGGAAAAAGAAAAGGTAGAAACTGCTTTATTATCTATAGCGAAGAAAAATGTGGCGAAATCACCGATGAAATGATTTCAGATGTTAAAGCCATTGATAGATTATTTAATACATCTAATAACTATAGTATCATTACAGGTGTACTTGAAATATTAAGTAGAGATAACAACCTAGATAAAAATATTAATGACTCTTTATCATTAATAGGAAATTATTTTATTCTTGATAGAATATCAGTTTTAGCACTTGATCCAAATACAGATGCGCCTTACAAGCAATATTCATGGTTCCAGTCTTCTTCTTTTGAAATACCGATAGGATTTAATCAGGAGGGAAAGGACTTATTTAGAAAAGCACTCGATCAAACAGGTATGGTTAAAATAGTTCAAACAGGTGCGAATAAAAATAGCCCTATTTATGATTTACTTGTGAGTGAAGGCACTACTGCAACTCTTGCCTTTGAGTTAAGATATGAAAATAAAGTTATGGGCTTAATCAAATATGATATGTGCTCAATAAATAAATTCTGGCAGCCTAATGATGTTGCATCGCTTAACTTAATTGGTAAGCTATTTGCAATTAAGCTTAAGAAACAGCATGATGAGGAATTAATTAAAAAGGATTTATATTATGATAAGCTAACTGATATCTATAACTATACTAAATGGCGTGATGATGTTTCTGAATATGTATTTAAGAGTAAAAAAGATTATTCTATCTTAAGTGTTGATATAAGTGACTTTAAAACAATAAATGAAGAATTCGGAACTAAAGCAGGAGATAAGTGCTTAAAGGCCATAGCTGAATCATTTAAAAAGATTGATTATGTTAAGGCTATATTCTGTAGATTCACAGGAGATAAGTTCTTAGTTTATTTAGAAACTACTAACTGTGACATTATAGAAAAAGCCTATAATGATATTGAATCTAGCGTATTAAAGCTTCCATTTGGAAATAAGGTATTCTTAAAATGTGGTATTTATATCAACATAGATAAAACAACACTTAATACTTCTGTTGATTATGCAAATGAAGCTAAAAAAATAAAGAACTCTCAGGTTCATTTATATTACTATACAGAAGAAAACTTCTTAGAACAAAAGAGACGTTCTCAAATTGAGCTTCATCAGGAGGATGCTCTTAAGAATGGAGAATTCCTTCTATACCTACAACCAAAGGTTAATACATCTATAAATAAGGTTGTAGGAGCTGAGGCATTAACAAGATGGAACTTTAATAATGAAACTATATTAAGTCCATTCTTATTTATTTCCATATTTGAAGAAAATGGATTTATATCTAAGCTTGACTATGCTGTATTTGAAAATGTATGTAAATTCCAGCGTGAATGCATAGATAACAATTTAACACTTATTCCTATTTCAGTTAATGTATCAAGATATCAAAAGGATTTTGATGATTATATTAATAACATTGAGACAATAAGACAAAAATATGATATTGATCCATCACTTATTGAAATAGAAATAACTGAGGGTATGTATATTGATAATGTAGATGTAATATCTGACTTTATTAATAAATTACATAAAATCGGTTATACTATCTCAATGGATGATTTTGGTTCAGGATTCTCTAACTTAGCATCTTTAGCTAAATTAAACTTTGATATTATAAAGCTTGATAAAAACTTCTGTTCAAATAGAAAAAACGAAAAGGAAGAAATTATCCTAAAATCAATTATGAAATTATCTAAGGATTTAGATATCAAGGTATTATGTGAGGGTGTTGAAACAAACGAATATTGCGAATTCTTAAAAACAATCGGATGCTTCCTAATTCAGGGTTATCTATTTGATAAGCCAATTCCAAAGGATGAATTTAAGGATAAATACCTAAAGTAAGCAAAATAAAAAGTTCACAAAACGTGAACTTTTTTTATTATTACATTAAATTTTCTTTAAATTCATTATAAATTTCATCAACTGTAAATCCATATTCATCAAAAATCTTTGATATAGGCATTGATTTACCGAAAGTATCAATTCCCTTTACATATGATGCATATTTATACCAGCCTAAAGATGAACCCATTTCTACTGCCATTCTCTTTTGGCTATCCTTTAAAATTGACTTCTTATATTCATCTGATTGCTTTTCAAATAAATAGATTGAAGGCATTGAAATAACATCAACATTAATTCCATCAGCCTTTAATTTCTTAGCAACCTCTAAGCATAAAGATAATTCAGATCCACAAGTTACGAATGCATACTTAGAATCCTTAGCTGCCTTATATGCAACATAAGCGCCCTTAGATACACCCTCAGCACTTGTTTCTTCAAGGTTAGGAAGACCTTGACGGCTTGATGTGATAACTGTTGGATAAGTATTATCCTTCTTAAATGCATGAAGCATAGCTCCAGTCATTTCCTTTGCATCAGCTGGTCTAATAACATTTGTATTAGGCATTGATCTAAACATTGTTAATTGTTCAACTGGTTGATGTGTTGGGCCATCCTCACCTACACATACTGTATCATGTGAGAATAGGAATACTGAAGGAAGACCCATAATAGCGGCTAGTCTTACAGCTGGCTTTAGGTAATCACTAAATACGAAGAATCCAGCACAGAAGCCTCTCATACCACCGTATAGTGTAATACCATTAGTGATAGCAGCCATTGCATGCTCTCTTACACCAAACTTAATATTTCTACCAAGTGGATTATCCTTTCCGTAAATACCATCAGCACCCTTAACCATTGTTGAAGCAGTTAAGTCTGCAGAACCACCCATAATATTAGGTAGCTTAGTTGATAACCAATCTAAGATCTTACCCATTTCCTTACGAGTTGATTCAGCTTCTCCAACCTTCCAAGTTGGAATATCATCAACTGAATCAATTTCAAAGTCGTCATAAACGAACTTCATTAATTCAGCATATTCTTCAGGATACTTCTTTTCATAAGTTCTTAATAAATGATTCCATTCGTTACAAGCACTAATGCCTCTTTCTGTAACGTTCTTCTTATAGAATTCCTTTACTTCATTAGCGAATTCTAATTCAGGATAATTATATTCTAAATTCTTTCTTAATTCCTTAATATCATCTTGGCTCATTGGCTTACCATGAATTGATGATTCTCCACTATTTGGAGCACCATAACCAATGATAGTCTTGATTTCAATAAATGTTGGCTTGTCGCTTGAATTCTTAGCAGTTGAAATAGCCTCATCAACTGAATCAATATCATTACCATCTTCAACCTTAATATAATTGAAGCCCATAGCCTCAAACTTAGCCTTTAAGTTATCACTTGTTGCGAAAGATACTTCACCATCAAGTTGGATATCATTTGAGTCATGTAAAATGATTAGCTTATTTAAGCCTAAGTGACCAGCAAGGCTCATAGCTTCCATAGCTATACCCTCTTGTAAATCACCATCACCACAAAGTACGAAAGTATTATTATCAATTACGCTTAATCCTGGTTGATTAAACTTAGCAGCTAAATAGCTTTCAGCAATTGCAAAACCAACTGCACTTGCGATACCTTGTCCTAAAGGTCCAGTTGAAATTTCAACACCCTTAGTATGACGATATTCAGGATGTCCTGGAGTCATAGAATCCTTTTGACGAAGATTCTTTAAATCGTCCATAGTTAAGCTTACACCTGATAAATGTAACATCATGTATAAAAGTGTAGAACCATGTCCAGCAGATAGGATGAATCTGTCTCTGTTGTACCACTTATCATCTTGTGCATTGATATTAATATGTCTTGTAAATAAAGTATGGACAATTGGAGCAGCACCAAGTACGATACCAGGGTGACCACTCTTTGCCTTAGTGATCATTTCAGCTCCAACAACTCTTAATGAATTTATACATAGTGAATCAATTGAATTCATGTTATTACTCCTAATTACTTGTTTTCTTCTTCTGTTGTTACTTCTTCGGTAACTTCTTTAACTTGAACTTCAGCCTCAGGCTTAGCTTCTTCTTTAACTTCTTCTACCTTTTCTTCTGTAGCTTCTTCCTTAACTTCTTCATCCTTTACTTCTTCTACAGTATCAGATTCAATAGCAGCTACTACAGGAGCATCTTCAGTATTTTCTTCATCTAAGTTTTCTTCATTATTTTGATATAAGCTATCGAAATAAGAATCCATATAATTCTTTTGAGTTTCAATTACCTCATCGAAGTGTTCTTCACCTAAATGCTTAATAATTAAATCTCTACTTGCTATATTTTCTTTTGTAATTTTCTTCTTTGTTAAGAAGTTGAATAATAGCATAACAAAGAATAAGCCAATTAATACACCAATGATTACCCATTGCATTACACCCTTTAATTGTTCAGCAAATACAAATGATAGTACACACATAACAACTAAGATACCCATAAGAGGATAAATCATACCAAATGTAAATCTTTTAGAAATCTTATCTGTTCTATCCCAGAAGTCAGTCCAAATCTTATTTACTTCCTTTGAATATAATTCACCAACTGCCTCGTGATAGCCTCTTTCAATAAACAATCTATAATTAACTCCGTCAACAGATGACCATACAGCGAATTGTCCCTTACCAAGTAGGAATTCTTCCTTTACTCCTGTAAATTCATCCATGTAATAAAGCTCAATCTTTCTTCCTTCAAGTTCTTGAGTTTCAAATGGTGCAACCTCATTAGCTGCAGCGAATAATTTTTGATTTATTCTCATAAATCTCACCTGTACCCTTATAGGGTACCCTTTCTACTATAAAAATTTCAAAATGATTATATCATACTAGATATAAAATTTAAAGCGAAATTAAAATTCCAACCAAAGGATTATTTTGGTTGGAATAAAGATACGATAAATGTAAACAAGTTACCGTTAAATAGCCACTTAGATAATCTAAAGCTGTCTGTTGTAAGCTGCATATCAACATCAAGCCAATTATTTAGATCAGTCCATCCTGCATATTTATATATTAAATTTAGGAAGAATAATAATAGTGAAACTGTAGCGGTATAAATCACAAGTGAGAATACCATACCTAAAATTCCATCAATTACTCTTACGCCCTTACTCTTTCTTAATACCTTAGCAACAATTACTAAAATAATAATGATAACGAATGTGCCTAGGAAAATAATACCAAAGGCAATACACTTCATTATTAGCATTGTTATTGCTTCTACAACCTCTGGAACTGTTGTTGGATGAGTTATAGATAAAATAATCCATGCCATAAATGAATTACCACCTAATGCCTCAGTCAATGTTTCCATATTTATATCAGGTGATGAGAAGTTTGGTGATATCGCTCCATCAATACTTGATTGTATTCCAGGATAGAACCAGCCCCAATCCTTCATTATATAAGCAAATGAAGTACAGAAGAATATACCAAGTAGTATAGCTGAAATAATACCAACTAATACAACGAATTTATGAATAAATCCTTTAAGGTAACCTATAAACATAGCGACTATAGCAAGACCTACTATAATGACGTCCATTAGACCACAAAATCCTAAATCCATAAGTATCCTCCTTTCAATTTGCATTTTCGATTATAGACCAAAATGCTCTAAAAAACAACAAATTTAAGAACTGATTTTCATTTAATAATTATAAATCTTGTAATATAATACTTTGTGGGAGGTTTTAAGATGAGTAATTTATCTAATTTTCAAGAACTAATAGCTTCTAAAGGTTATACATGCTATATAGTTCCAACTTCTGATTCACATAATAGTGAATATGTAAGTGATTATTTTAAAGCAAGAGAGTATTTATCAGGCTTCACTGGTTCTGCTGGTATCTTAATAGTATTTGAAGACAGTGCATACCTATGGACTGATGGTAGATACTTTATTCAAGCAGAGCATCAACTAGAAGGCTCTGGTATAACATTAATGAAGGCAGGAACAAAGGACACTCCAAGGATTTCTACTTTCTTACATGACAAACTAAAGGACAATGATGTAGTAGGATTTGATGGTACACTTCTTACAGCAAGCTATGTTGAAGGCCTACTTCAAACAATCGATAAAAAGATCACATTAAAGACTGCTGAGGACTTAGTTAATAGCGTTTGGGAAAAGCGTCCAGCTTTACCATTTAGTCTTCTTTATAAGCTTGATACATTCTTCTCTGGTAAATCAACTAAGGATAAGATTAGTGATTTAAGAGCTAAGATGAAGGAATGTAATACAAATACACATATTCTATCATCATTAACTGATATAGCTTGGCTATTCAATTTAAGAGGTAATGACATTGAATACACTCCAGTATTCTTATCTTATGCAGTTATAACATTAGATCAAGTATATCTATTTGTCGATCAAGCTAAATTAAATATTGAGGTTCAAAAGTACCTTGATGAAAATGATATAACAGTTAAGGATTATAATGACTTCTACGATTTCATTAATACACTTAAGAATAAGCAAATCCTAATTGATAAGGATGAAATCAATTATAAAACTTATTCTATTATCAATAGTAATAACAATAAGCTTATTAATGAACCAAATCCTACAAGCTATAGTAAAG
The DNA here is from genome assembly GCA_016280975.1 of Acholeplasmatales bacterium. Taxonomy (GTDB): domain Bacteria; phylum Bacillota_I; class Bacilli_A; order Acholeplasmatales; family Anaeroplasmataceae; genus Anaeroplasma. The sequence continues at coordinate 10,579 of JAEEHU010000072.1, forward strand.
CAATTAAAAATGAAACTGAAATCAAGAATATTAAAGATGCACATTTAAAGGATGCTCGTGCAATGGTTAGATTCATGAACTGGCTATATAAGGAGCTTGATAGCGCAATTCCTCTAAATGAGCTTGCAATCCAAGATAAGCTTGATGGATTTAGAGCAGCTGAGGAAGGGTTCGTTGAATTATCATTCTCAACTATTTGTGGATATAAAGAGCACGGTGCAATAGTTCACTACTCTTCTTCTAAAGAGACAAATATTGAGGTTACTGGAAATGGTCTATTATTAATTGATAGTGGTGGACATTATTTAGAGGGTACAACAGATATCACAAGAACTTTCGCAATTGGTAAGATAAATGACCAAGCTAAAACAGCATTTACTAATGTATTAAAATCACATATAGCACTTGCTGAGGCAGTATTCCCTAGTGGAATTACTCATAAGGAGCTTGATACAATATCAAGAATGCCACTATGGAAAACATATCAAGACTATCGTCACGGTACTGGTCATGGTGTTGGATATCTTCTTTCAGTTCATGAAGGACCAAATACATCAAGAGCTACAATGCCAATAACAGTTGGTACAATTACAACTGATGAACCAGGCTTATATATTGAAAATAAGTTTGGCGTAAGAATTGAAAGTGAATTATTATGTGTTAAGAAGGAATCAACTGAATATGGTGATTTCCTAGGATTTGAAAATCTAACATATGTTCCAATTGACATTAATGCAATTAAGCCTTCACTTTTAACAAAGTTTGAGAAGGAATGGTTAAATAATTATCATAAAAATATTTATGAAAAATTATCACCAATGCTAAATAAGGAAGAACAGGAATTCCTAAAGAAAATAACTGAAGCAATATAAAAAAGAGACTCGCGTCTCTTTTTTTTAATTATTGTTTTCTTGACCATCCATAGTCTTTGATAGTTCTTTTTGTTCATCAACGAAATCTTGAGCCTCTTGCTTCATCTTCTTAGTAGTATGATACTCTGTAGGCTTGTAGTTTTGAACAACAACTTGATTGAATGATAAATCGATACCAGCTTCTGTAAATACCATACGATATTCTCTTAATAAGTCTCTTTGAACTTGATATCTATCCTCTTCTAAACATTTAGCTACAATCTTAACAGCAACGTTTGAATCACCATAGCCTGAAACACCTTTATAGAAAGGTCCTTCTACTATTGCAGGAATCTTCTCACGGAACATATCAAAATGATCCTTTAATAATCCTTCAATTACAACGATAGGTACATCATATGGGAATTCACAGTCTACTATAGCTAAAGATAATTCTCTTGACATGTTAATTACATTAGAAATATCTGAGTTATTGATAATCTTAATATTACCAGCTGCGTCTAAAATTCTAGTTGAACGAATACCAATTTCTGTAACAGTTCCTCTAAAATCACCAACTGTAATAATTTCACCAACCTCATATTCATTTTCAAATACAATGAACATACCTGCAACGATATCAGCAATTAAGCTTTGGCATCCTAAACCTATAACTAAAGTTAGGATACCAACTGATGCGAAAATTGCCATTGCATTAACACCTAATGCTTGAAGTACAAATATAATAATTGCGATTGCGCATGCATATTTTACTAATCCATCTAATAATGTAACTACTGTTTTAGTTCTATTTGATTTTACCATTACCTTGTGGAATAGCATTCTAATTAACTTACATATAGCATAGATTACAACAACCCAAACTATACACTTGATTAAAACAGGTAAGTGGTCCATGAATGCCGCACCGGCTTCATATGTGTTCCATACATTAGCTTGGACCCAAGCGCCAACTGGTGTTTCAGGAGCAGCCATTTCAATAATTAAAAATGTTAAGAATGTTACTAGGACTACGCCTATAATAACGAGTTCTACAATTGTAAATGCCTTTTTGTTTTTTGTTTTCATCTTTTCTTTTCCTCCAATTAAATTGAATATGTTACTTCTGTGTAACCAATTTCTGAGTTACCTTGTTCTATTACTAAATTACCACGAGGGTCATTATAGTTAGATGCTGTAATAGTGATCTTATAAATACCACTACCTTGAACCTCAACTAATACAGTATTTGATGAAACTGATTGACTTGCTGTACTAGATAAATCAATTGTGCCTGTCTTAAATGATAGAAGTTTAGATCCATCTAAGTAGTCAGGATTGATATAATTTTTATCAATGTAAATTATATTACTATATGTACCAGCGCTTGAATCATACTTCCAATCAGTATCTTCAATTGGGCTATTAGCTCTACCAAGGTTATATGATTCATATTTTATATAATTACCATCTTGGACATTATAAACTGTTACGTACACTTCATAATTTGTATTCTTTACATTACTAAATGATACAGATGAAGATGTTGAGTAATCAGATTCATATAACTTCTCATGAGTATAACCATTGTAACTTAATTTCTCATGAAGCTCGACCTTGTAAGCATAATTTGGATTTGCTGTTGAATCAAAGCCTGTGTTAATTGTTAGATTAATAGTATCATCAGCATTCTTAGTAGCTGAACTATTAATTGCGCTTCTATCTAAACTAAAGCTATTACTTTCTGGAATTGTATCAAGTCTTACTTCAGTGAATTCAATACTCTTTGTAACTATGGCTTCACCATTTGCAAAGATATCAAATTCAAGTGTACACTTGCTTACTCCATGAACATCATAGTTATAGTATTCATAACTTTGAACCTCATGTAGGAATGTTATATATATTCCTCCAATATCTGCACTTTGTTCCATATATGCCGAATTGTTATCTGGTCTAATAGACTGAAGATCTGATTCATCCTTTAGACTACCCGTTGAGGTATCTATGATATTTTCACCGGCTGTATGAACACTTAACGTGTAATCTCCACGATATGGTAGGTTAGTGAAGCATCCGATATCTGTTGTTAATGAACCTGCTAAATAATACATAGCATTATAAGTCCATGGAGATTCAAGTCCAGATTCAGGAGCCTCGTTACCATCCGCATCATAATACTTTCCATCTTCTTGATTTAAGATATAAACTATATCATTATCTTCATCATATTTAGTTGCAGACATATTACATGAGAAGCTACCATATGATGAATTTCCTAGTATCGAATATACTGCGTAATCTAGATTAACTTCACTTTCTATTGAATGAACCTTTGTGAATGTGTAGCTAACATTCATGCCATTTAGTGTATAGCGAATATCAAATTCAAGTGAAGCTAAATTTGATTCTAGTTGATAAATATCTATATTACATGTTCCATCCGCATTGAAGCTTTGTGGATCTTGAGAGCCATAAACTACTCTTGAATTAGCTGTATCAAGCTCTGCACCCTCTGGAAGAATAAGCTCTGTTGGAAGTGTGATATGATCATCATTATCGTTATAAACGAAATCACTAATATTAGCATCAAGTGCTATTTCATTAGTTAAGAATATTACATCTCCACCATATGAATAATGCTTATATACTGAAACAATTAGCTTAGTTGTTTCATATTGCTTATTAAATTCAATAGTTTTTGAGCCTTGATCTCCAGTATGAGTTAATGTTGTAACACTTCCGCTTGAAGATGGCTTATAGTATTGTTCAACTTTTAAGTAATAGTCATCAAATGTATCATCTGATGTTACATCAATAGTCATAGTATCGCCACTAGTTGTAACTGACATATTCTTAACTATATCAGATTGCTCAAACTCATATGTCTTATATTCAAAGACATTATAATGGATTTGATAGCTTGATATACTTAAAGTACTGCTCATAATTTCTTGGGTCTTAACTTCCATGATTTTAACTGTAACTTTAGTATATCCTGGATTTAAACTTAAGCGGATTTGACCATTTGCGTATGAAGATTCTTTAATTAGCTCGTCACCAAAGTATGCTTGAGCTATTAATGTATCTCTACTATCTGTAGCTGTATAATCAAGCTTAATCTCAATTACATTTGCGTAAGTTGGATCTTCTTCTGTCTCATCTGTAATTGAGTCAACATCATACTTACCTGTGAATTCACCGATTGTAACTGTTGTAGAACCTGATAGATCCTCGTAATTAACAATATCATTTGAGCCATTAGCTTCAATATATGCTGCAATGAAGTCATTTGGTCCACCACTGAATGATACTGTCGCAGTCGTTGGAGCGTTTGTTAACGAGAAGAATGTGGCCTCAACCTCAATTACATCTCCTCTTACAGCAACGACATAGCTTGTTGAGTTATCACTTGCTGTTACTGTATATCCATATGCTCCATCACCAAGTGATGTCATGGTTTCATCATATTCCTTATATAATACTTCTAATTCCTTACCAGCATAGTTAATAACTATTGGTGTTGAATTATCAAAATTATCAGGATTTAAATCAAAGAAGATTGCAGCAGTATAGCTATCTCTTCCTTCTTCAATACCAATTGTTGCATTTGCTAAATCAAGTGTAGTTGATACGTTAGTTTCTGCACATTTGTAATGATCATCTGTTGTAGAGTAACCATCAATAGTTATTGCGTTTGTATCATAATAAACATTATCCTTCTTATAGAATACTTGATATTTAAATGTATAATCTAAATCTTCCATATTTAAAAGCTTAATAATTACATCTTGAGTGTATTCAGTTTCACGATATATTGTTTTATTACCTTGCTTGTAACTATATAATAGCTTTCCGTAGTGATTTGAAGATAACTCTTGGAACCTAGTATTGAAATAATAATTTACTGTACCATCAGAATTTTCTGTCTTAATATATTCAACCTTTTTATCTGAATTACCTGCTCTAAAGTTTTGAAGATTAGAATCACCAGCACCATCAGTTACTGTTCTATCAACAGTAATGGTATATTCTTCATTATCAAATCCTTGTGATGTAACCTTATATTTTAATTCAGAAACTATAACATCATATGTACTTTGATCATATATTTCATTTGTCTTTACAACATAATAGCCATTTTCAAATGTTTCACTACCTGGAGCTTCTCTTTCCTCCATTTTAACAAATACATAGCTATCTTCTTCCTTGTCATATGCTACTTCTATATCTAGATTTGCATTAACAAGCTTATCATTTAAATATGTGTCAAACTTAATATTTACTGTGTTATAGAAGCTATTATAATGTGTTGCATAATAAGATACTTCATATCTTGCACCTAAGTCTACTGAATCACCAATTATTCTATGATAAATGTTTATACCATTTGATGAATAATTAACCTCAACTGAAGGTATTAAAGTATTAGTTGTTAATTCAGCTATTGTGATATTACCAGTTAATGTGCTGAATTCATATTGCTCCTCTAAGCCCATAAATGTAATTACGTTTGTAATATCTTGACCTGTTAATAATTCTGCATCACTAGGAAGTGTAATTTCATAAGGTATTACTACTTCACCATCACTATTTACATCGGCCTCACCTAATGTAATAGATGTAGTAAATGGTACTTCAATTGAATCGAATACTACCTTATTACCATAGTAATCATTTTGATATACCTCAACTATTACCTTAACTGGCTCATCATGTAAGCTAAATTGAGTTTCAGTTGAGCCTTGAGAAATATCTTGTACCTCTTCAGATGAAACATTACCATTTGATTCATAATAATAAGTTATACCCATATGATAATCATCAAATGAATCAAGTATTTCACCATTAACATTGATGCTTACATCACAGACATCCTCTAAATCAATATTATCTTCCATTAAATTTACGCCTGTAATAATTGAAGCCTTTTCAAATTCAATAGTATCAAGTAATGTTTCATTATATGTTAATGCAAAAATTTCTGCATTTTGATATTCATTTATTGTGTTAACATATTGATTTTTAGTTTCAATAATCTTAACTTCAACAGTTGAATATACTGGATCAATATCAATAACTGCTGGTCCGTCATCTACGTATGAATCACTTCCGATTACATTACCATTTGCATAAACAACAACCATTAATCTATCTCTTTCGTCAGTTTTAATGAAATTGATTCCGTTAACAAATATTCTTGCTTGAGCTAATTGATTTGACTTTTCATGTGTTACTTCTACATCCTCTAAATTATAGATACCTGTATAAGCACCAATTGTCTTAGTAATATCACCTTGAAGTGTTTCTTTACCAATCATATCATCGAATTGATCAATGAAGTCACTAGCAACTGCACTATATTCAAGTTGGGCAGTGTATAAAATATCTCCAGATATTGCAGATACCTTCTTATATGCTTCAACTCTAATAATATCATCCTCAATCTTAGCGATATATCCATATGTTCCATCTTGTGATTCATATGTCTCTGGAGAATCAGCTGTAGTTGGAAGTGCGATATTATATTCAGTTCCATCATAAGTTAATGTTACTGCTTTTGATGAATCAATATTATTTTGAAGAAGTTCAAAGTAAATAACCATTCTTTCTTCAGCATCTTGTGTTGTAAGCTTAGCAATAGATGCTGTATTATCCTCTAAGCCATTAAGCTTAATTAATTCTGCTGGATATAGCTTACCTTGTGCACCTATTAGGTCTGCATCATAGTAAGTGTCACCATTCTTATAGAATATTTGATAGCTAAATGAATAATCCTTATCATTTAAGCTTAAAATGCTATATGTCTTTGTATTAAAGAAATCAGTATGGAAATACTTAGTCTTATTATCTTCAGTATAGCTATAAGTAATTCTTCCATAATAATCATCACCTAAGTTAGCTGCGTTAGTATCGAAATAGAAATTAGCTGTACCATCAGAATTTAACGTCTTAGCATATTTAATATATCTAGTGTCATTATCTGTAAATCCTGCACTATAACCACCAGTTAAGCTTTCAGTTGTAATAGTACTATCCAATAGGATATTATGCTCTTCTGTATCGAAGCCGTTACTTGAAATCTTATAAGAAATACCTTTTTCATCACCAATTGATATTGTCTTAACAATATAGTAGTTTTGGTAAATGCCAGTTGAAAGCTCACTTATATTTCTTTCTTCAATATTTACATATTCATAGCCTGAATCTGTTGACTCCTTAACCATTGGTTGAAGATTAATGTTAACAGTCTTGCCGTCTATCTTAGTATCAAACTTAATGTTGATATAGTTATAGAAGCTATTAAAATGTGTTGCATAATATGAAACCTCATATTCAGCACCTAAATTAATATCTTCAATTTCAAAGCCTGTTCTAATTTCTACGCCATCTAATACATAAGTAACCTCAAATGTTGGAGTAAGTAGATTACTATATAGGTTTTCTAATCTTACCTCACCCTCAAGGTTTTCACTAGTTGAGGACTCGTAAGCACCATTAAAGCCTACAAATACTTCATTTATAGTTGCGTTATCTGGAATAGTTATTTCATATGGAACAGTAACGATTCCGTTTCCATCAACTGATATTTCACCACAAGTAAATGTTTCTTGCATTGGTAAAATAGTATATTCTCTTACTAAAATGTCACCTGAGTAAATTGAAATATCAAATGATTTAATATCCTTTAATGTTACACTATCATCATTTGAATATGGAACACTTTCATTTTGATAGCTTCCAGTAAATGATTCATTTAAAACATTCTTAGTTCCATCAAGGTTATTTTGAGTAATATTTACATTGAATTCCTTAGCTGAATCATCCTTATAATATTCAAATTGAACAAAGTAATTATCATCAAGCATTACGAACTTAACATTCTTGAATGGATCTTGATGCTCAATTCCATGTGAGTATGTCTTAATTAATTCGTATTCGTCACTACCCTTTAGCTTTCCATAAACAGAAACATAAACTGTAGTCCCATTTGCTGTTGTCTCAAATGTCTTTGTATAAGTCTTTGATGTAAGAACTTGCTCATCAACTACTCTATCATTAACCTTTTCAACTACCATATAATCAGTACACTTATCAAATACATCGTTAATTTCTAGATCATACTTTAGCTTATATTTATCTAAACTTAAATCAAAGTCTTCAGTGAAGTCTAAAGATGTATAAATAGGTGCATCTTTTCTTGCTTCTTCCATTGGATATGAATAAATCTTTTTAGACTCATATTTTTTCAAAGCCTTATTAGTAGTTTTAGTTCCTGTATAGTATACATCAATACCACTTACATTTCCTGGAACTAGAAGTGTTGCTATACTACCATCATCATTTGGCTTTTCATATTTATTATATGTATATGTTGCAAGCGGAGTCTTATTAGGCTTAGTTGTATTCTCACTATCAGTATCTGCGTTATTTGATACTTCTGTTTCATATACATCGATAATATATCCATCTCTTGGGTCAGTTGATGAGAATCCTGTTTGAATTGATAAATTAAAGCCTTGATCTGAATATTCAATAGATGGTGTTTGAACTGAATATACGGCATCATACTTCTCATTATCTGCAACGAAATCATCTGGATATTTAGCACTATAGTTATATTCACCAATTACGATTTCTTTGTCACAATATGTTGTGTACGCAATTGCTTCAATTACATCTAAGTCAACAAGGCCTCTAATGACACCTCTAAAGAAATTATCCTCATCAATAGTTTCAGGAACTCCCTCTACAGGCTCTCCTCCTGCTGTAATTTCAACTCTATGATTAGATCCTGTTAAATAGTGATCTGAAATATAAATATCATAATTAATATCATATGATAGTGATTCATAGTCAAATACAGGATTAAAATCAAATACAGCTTGTGGTTCAGGAAGCTGGCTTGTAACGACTACATTTGATAAGAATCGTGTTTCAATTAAATTTTCAGCCGAACCAACTATCTCAACATTATATGGTCTATAAGGAGTAAGTCCTGTAACAATTTGCTTTTGTATACCAGGCTCAGTTATTGGGTATTCCTCATAGAACGTATTATTATAAATCTTAATTTTATAGTTAACTCCTGGAGCTAACTCTTCAACATCTATTTCATATTTAATGTAGTCTGTTCCTACATCATAAATTGCAGATAAAATTTGTGGTTCTGGTGCCATAATTGTACCACCAGCAAGTGCAACAACACCGACTGTAGCAAAGGCTACAACAGTTGCACCACCTGCAACAGATGCAGCTGATGCGCCAGCACTAGCTCCTGCTGAGGCTCCAGCTGATGCGCCTGATGCGGATGCACTACCTGATGCAGATGCACTGCTTGAGGCCGATGCGCTACTTGATGCGGCTGTTGCGTCTGCTCCTACATCACCTGATAGGCTTGATGCATCTTGAACATTACCTGCATTTATATCAGGAGATTGTTGTCCATCTGCCGTATTTCTAAATCTATCATCAATCTGTTCCTCGATTTTTCGAGGTTCAGTATCTGCTGTTAATGGCTTTTTATCCATGCCATAAATATCTTGGCTTGTTTCTGGGACATTAACTACTTCAGGAGAAGGATTTACTGTCTCTTTTGGAGCGTAGTATTCGATTGCTTTAATATCTTTGAACTCAGGAATAGCTTTATTCAATTCATGACCAAAGTTATTGTATTCATCATTCATAAATACTTCTCCTCCTTTTTTCCAAAAACCATTTAATTTTATCACATTTTCTGATTATAATCAATTGTTTGATAGTTTACACTATCATAAATATTTTTTAATATTATGCTTGACATAATACTATGCGAGGCGTAATATTATACATGAGGAGGCATTAAGATGAATGTACAATTAAAAAGAGGAATTACAGACGTATGTGTTTTAGCTGTACTTAAAGAGGAAGCATCATACGGTTATAAAATAATTTCCGATTTAGAAAACATCATGAGCTTAAGCGAATCAACATTATATCCAATACTAAAAAGATTGGAAGCACAAAAGTGCTTAACTACTTTTTCTAAAGATTACAACGGAAGATTAAGAAAATATTATGAAATAACGGATATCGGAAAATCTAAAATTATTGAGTTTATCGAAGAATGGAAGGAAATCGAAAAGGTTGGAAGATTCATAAATTCAAGGGGAGGAATTTAAGATGACTAGAGAAGATTTTATTAATAAGTTAAATAGAGGCCTAAGAGATTATCCAGATAAGAATGATATAGTTGCATATTATTATGAACTAATATCAGATAAGATGGATAATGGATTATCTGAAGCTGAGGCTGTTAAATCATTAGGAAACGTTGATACGATTATTAATGATATCCTTAATAATCAGGGAGACAACGTAACAATTAATGATGAGGAAAAAGCTTCAAGGTTTGTAGAAAAAAGTGAGAATGTTAATTATAAGGATGGTAGTGAGACTAAGAGTGATAAAAAAAGTAATACTTCTTCTAAGCACTTAGGCTTTGTTTCAGGCTTAATATACTTCTTATTCTCATTTTCAATTGTAATATTATGTATAGTTGCAATCGCAATTATAGTAGCTGCCGTAATTGTTAACCTTGCAGGAGGCGCAATGATAGCATTTGGTGGCTATGAATTTCAAGAAGGTATTGGAGTTGGATTTACAATGATAGGAATTGGAATATTCACACTTGGATTTGGATTCTTATTCTTATATTTTTCAAATCTATTAAGACGCTATATCTTTAAGAATAAAAAAGAATGGCGTAAAAAATTTAGAAGTTCATTGGTAGGTGAGTAATATGAAGAAAAAGACTAGTCTACTTGTTATTTGGGGAATTATCCTATGTGTTATAGGCTTAGTTGTAGTAGGTGCCTCTGTTACTTTCGCTGTCAAAGACTACGAAGCCTTCACAAATTACACTGATAAAGAAATAGTTTTAGATGAAGATATTAACTATGATTTTGAATTTGCAACATCTGATGTTGTAATTCATAAGACTACTGAGGCTAAAACTAAGGTTACTGCTAAATTAGTTAAGGATACTGATTTAACATTAGAAGGAAATAAGATTGCTATTTCTAAAAAGAACATTTGGGGAGTATTATCAATGTACTTCAAAAATAAAATCGATATCTATTTAGGAACAGATATCGAAAATAACGATATTAAGATTTTAATAAATGCATCTACATTAAAAAGTGATACCGATATCACTTTAAATAAGTTCAATTTTGAAGCTAACGCATCATCAGGTGACCTTAAGAATATAATTGCTGATTCAGTTAATATGAAAATAAATGCTGGATCATTTGAAATTAAGGATTCAACAATTGATAAACTAAATATAGATGTAAATGCAGGAAATGTTAAAATCAAAACTGCTGTTAACACATTCACATTTATAGCAAATGCTGCTTCTATTGATTCATATATTAAAGGAGCTAAGGCTGATTATAAGCGTGCAGTTGATCTTGCTGCCGCATCATCAAACCTAGGCTCAAGCTTTGAAGGAACTAAAACTATTTCTGGTAAGGTTACTGCAGGAAGCGCAGATTTCGAATTTGAATCTTAAAATATAACAATATAAAAGTCCTAATGGATTATTATTCCACTAGGACTTTTTTTACATCTTTAACATTTCAGAATAGAAATCATCTAATGTCTTAGACATACTTGTTATATTATTTCTTTCCTTTAGCTCACTATATTCTATTTCAAATATCTTTTCTACCTTTTCTCTACCATAGATTATAAAGATATTTCTTTTTGTTGCTAAGTATTCCTTTAATCTATTTAGGTTATACTCCTTCTTATCCTTTAATTCCTCATAATCAAATAAGTTTGAGTATAAAACAATATAAATACCTAAGGTAAAGCTAATTAAATAATTGAATTTTAAATAGCTATTTTTAGATACTAAGAATTCATATGTATAAATAGGTGAATCAAAGAAATCATCAAATGTTTCTACTGTATAGCTATATTTTCTTTTAATTCTTGTTAAGCTTGTATCATTTTTCTTCCATCTATATGTTGTAAAATCTAAATATGTGATATTTTCAGGCTTAATAGTACCTAATATAGATGTTGTGAAAAATGAATCCTCTAGGTGTCTTACCTTCGGATGGAATCTAATTCCATTTTCAGATAAGAATTTTCTTTTATATACTTTACCATGCATCCATGGGAAGGTATCTTTTCCTTTTTTAATTAAAAGTGTATTTTTTTCTTCTGTTTCAAGTGCGATATTAGTAACTAAATAGTCAGGCTCCTTTTTTGATATAAAGTCAGTAATTATATATAAAGCCTTCTTATCAAATAATTCATCATCACTATCACAAAACATAATATAGTCTGATGATGTACTATCTATACCCTTTTGGCGAGCAAGACCAGGACCAGTATTTTTATCATTTCTAATATATGAAATATTTAAATTCTTAAAGCTCTTTAGAAAGTCTTCATCTAATAATACATCACTACAGTCATTAACTATAGTAAGCTTAATATTATTAAAATCGACACGCTCTTGATTATTTATTGAATCAAGTAGTGGTTTAATATCCTCATTCTTTTCCTTATATTGTGGAATTATTATATCAAGTAACATATATTTACTCCTTTATCTTAGTTTCTATATCGCTTGAAACGATAGCGCCCTCTGGACATACAATAACACATAAGTGGCATCCAACACATCTTTTTGGATCAAGCTTAGGCTTTCTATCCTCAAATTTAATTGCTTGATGTCCGCCATCCATACAAGATATATAGCATCTTCCACATCCAATACAATTAGATCTTATGAATTTAGGATAGATAACCATATCTCTTTCTCTTTCCTTAACATCCTTTAGGTTTTTAATATTAAAGCCTCTTATATTTTCAAAATTAAAATTATATGTTCCCAAGAACAATTTTAATCCTTCAACTAAATCAGTAATTATTCTATAGCCATATTCCATTACGGCTGTAGTGATTTGAACTGATGAGGCACCAAGTGAAAAATACATTAGGGCATCCTCAAATGTATATATTCCACCCATACCTGAAATATATAAATCATCTAGGCTTTCATCCTTTGTTATTTCAGATAGGAATCTTAATGATATTGGCTTAACTGCACTTCCTGATAAGCCACCAATAGAGAATACTTCCTTTTTCTTATTGTGGTAAAGATTAGTTACTGCCTCAAATTCGGTTATAGACTTAATAGTATTAATTAAAGATACACCATCAGCCCCACCGTCTTTGGCGGCCTTTGCACTAGGAATAATTGAAAGTACATTTGGTGTTAATTTTGCAATAACTGGTATTTTAACACTATTTTTAACAACACTTGTATATCTTTTTACAAGGTCTGGCACTTGTCCTACATCACTTCCGGAATGCTCCTCAGTCATATTAGGGCATGAGAAATTAAGCTCAAGGGCATCCGCGCCAGCCTCTTCTGCGATTTTTGCTAAGTATTCCCATTCATAATCATCCCTACCCATTATTGATACTAATAGGAATTTATTAGGATAATTCTTTTTTAGCTTTTTAAATATCTCAACATTTTCAATAACTGTGTGATCAGATAGCTGTTCAATATTTTTAAATGCTAAGAATGAGCCATCAAAATTTTTAATTGCAGAAAATCTTGGAGATGCCTCATGTATATCCATAAGTGATATTGTCTTAAATGAAACACCTGCCCAGCCCATATCAAAGGCACGAGAAACCATTTCATATGATGAGCCTACAACTGATGATGATAATATAAATGGATTTTCCATTTTAAATCCACAGAAATCAGTTGTAATATCTGATTCTTTAATTTCTTGATTGAAATACTTTTTTTGTCTATATGAATCCTCAAGTATTTCTTTTATTCTAACTTTATTAGGTGATATACATGCTTCTTCGCATGGTGCGTCACAATCCATACACGCATTAGTCACGTTATTAATCGCACCTAAATAATTATTAAATCTAAGTGATCTAATAATTCTATCAGGCATCGCATTCCTTTTACAAGCTTTTGAGCATAATGCATCATGACAAAGTAAGCATAATGCTAAGTCTCTTGACGAAATATTTGGCATGTAAATCACTCCTTTTTATTCAAATCTATATAGTTCTGTATCTCCCCATGGATATTGAATCATATATTCTCCATGATAAGAATTTTTATATTTTTTATTTCCTTTTAAATATTCATAAGAATCACAAGTAATTAGCTTAGTGTTAATTGCATAAGTGTTCGCATCAGAAAGTAATAAATCTCCAATATTATGCTCTTCTAATACCTTTTTTAACTCAGCGAAGTTTTTAGTAATATAGCTTTGAATAGTTCTAGAATATCCATCATCCTCATATACAACCGCTGCGAGTTCCTTTCTATTTACAGCTGAACCATTTCTATCTACTAAATAAGCTAAAACCTCTTTAGCCTTTGATGATAAGGCTAAAGGCTTACCATCAACCTTAATATCAAAGTTTCCAAATGTTTGAACAACAACTCTTTTTGTTATTTCGTTATCCTCTAGGAAATAATTAATTTGTTCTTCTATCATTTCCTTACTAATAGGCTTTAATAAATAACCTTTAGCACTAGCTCTAATTGCTTGATTTGTATATTCTGTATAGCCTGTTGTAAATACAACATTTATTTCAGGATGATTTTCTCTTAAATACTTCGCAACATCAATACCATTTACATCTGGCATATTGATATCTGAAAATATTACATCAGCTGTATTATCCTTAAGATAATCAGTTAATTGCTTAAATGTATTAAAGCCAATTACCTCTGTAATAGCCTCAACCTTCTTACAATTAATAATCATACCCTGAAGTATTATCTTTTCATCATCTAAACATATAACCTTCATCAGTTTTCCTCCGGTACAGTAATAGTTACTTTAGTTCCCTTATCTACTTCACTTTCAATTGTGAATGTTCCTTTTACCATGCTTTCAATTCTTGTTTTAACATTTTCTATTCCAACGTGGTTTTTAGCATCATATTTAATAATATCTGGATTAAATCCAATACCATTATCCTTTATAACTAAAACGTGTTTGTCATCTTCCTTATAGGTAATTACCTCAACAAGACCATTTTCACGTGCTCTTACACCATATTTAATAGCATTTTCAACCATTGGCTGTATTGTTAATACTGGCAATTTGAAATCCTTATCCTTAATTGCAAATATTACCTTAACATTATCAAATCTAACCATTTCAATATCTGAATATGCCATCGCATGCTTTACCTCTTCTAATACAGGTACAGGGCCAGACTTACTTAAAGCATCTGTATGCATTCTTAGATACTGTGAAAATTCACCAATAGTTTTAGCTGCCTTTTCAGGATCTATTTCACATAATACCTGAATAGTTGTTAGAGTATTATATATAAAGTGTGGCTGAATTTGAGATAGCATAAGGGCTGTTGTTTTTTCCTGCATGCTACGCTCATGTACTATTGCCTCAGTTGAACTCTTATCGAAGTTAAGATACATAAAATATAAAGCCGCACCTATAATAAAAGCCTCAGATGAATTGGCATAATCGGTTTTTAATGAGATTGCAAGAACTTGAGCTACTATCGCAATCATAGTAGTTAAAAGTATAATGAAATCTATTTGTCTTCTTGTTTTATGAATAGTTGTTTCAACAATAGATGTTATTACTAGTGATAACAAATATAGTCCACAAATAACATAAACTGTATATCCAAGCCAAGATCTATCAAATGTGTTATTTGCATTATACCAAATAACAAAACGTAGGCTTGGAACAAAATATGAAAGCATCGCAATAAAATATATAACTGTATTTATTACTACACCTATCCATATTAAATAATGCTTCTTATCCTTAAAGTCTAATCTTATATGATAGAATAGTACAATTATTACAGGCCTTAATGTGTAGCATAAAAACGAGAATAAATATCTTGGAAAATTCTCTTCAGCAACTCTCTCATTATTAAATAGTGTTTCTAAATATTCAAATACTGTAAGAATTAATATAGCAAATACAATAGATATTAATAATTTCTTATCCTTTTTATTAATTCTTGATGCAATAAATAAAAATATTAATAAAGAAATTGTTAATATAAATAATACAAAATGCTCATTAAAATAAACAAAAAAATCTCTCATGAAAATCACCTTTAATTAATTATATCATAATTAAATAAAATTAACGAACTTAGTATAACATTTCTCTGTTGCAAAATGTGAGCAAAAAACCTGCAACAATAGTGCCACAAAAAAATAAATCTAAGTTTTTTTAATCTTAGATTTATTCTTCCATAGAATTATTAATAATATCTCTTAATCTTTTTGCCATTTCAGATTCAGATTCTTTCATACCATCTTCCATCCACTTCATAATAACCATATAAACTCCACCTATTTTATATGTCATCTCATATGGAATATTTAGGCTTTTATCAGTTGGATAAATAGATGAGAATACCTGATACATTTCATAATCAAGCTTTGCCTTTCTAAACTGCATAACTATATCATAGCTTGATCTTAATAATTCAAATAGTTTAGTTACCTTATATATAAATGATTTATCTAAGCTACTATCTACAAACTCCTGATAAATTTTAGCTTCTTCTTTAAATTTAGCCATTAATATATCCATTTTAGAATCATAGTTTCTATAAAATGTAGATCTATTGAATCCAGCCTTTTCACATATCTCATTTATTTGTATTGAATCGAAATCCTTTTCCTTCATTAGTTCTACTAATGCATTATAAAAGCATTCCTTTGAAAAATTCTTAGTTCTCATGAAACAAATATCCCCTTTTGTTGCGTTTAGATTTGAATATTTAGAAATCTCTAAAACTTTAAATACTTTGTGCTAAAATATAGTGCAACACTTGTTGCATTAATTATAATATAAGTTTATTAGATATTAAAGGGGACTTTATGATTAGAATAGTTTTAGACTCATGCTCAAGTATGACACTTGCTGAGGCAGAAAAAAGGAATATTAAAATTGTTCCTATGAAATACGAATTAAATGGTAAGGAATTAAATCCACTTACTGATGAAATAGAAATAAAAGAATTCTATGATATGATTGAAAATCATGATGTAAATGTTAAAACATCATGCGTATCACCCGATGATTATAGAACTATATTTGAAGATGCAGTTAAAAATAATGAAGAAATTTTATATATAGCATTATCTAAAGGATTATCAGGAAGCTATAATAGTGCACAGCTTGCAAAAAATATAATCTTAGATGATTATCCTGATGCTACTATAGAAATAGTTAATAGCTTATCTGGTTCTATTGGTATTAAACTTTTAGTTGATGAGGCTGAAATACTTATTAATGAAGGTAAGACTATTTCTGAAATTGCAGAAATCTTAAATTCATATGCAAAAAGATTAGTAAGTAATTTTACTATCGGATCTTTATATCACCTATATAAGGGTGGAAGATTAAAATTCACTGCAATGATGGCAGGAAGACTTCTTCACTTTAAGCCAGTTATAGCAACTAATAGCGAAGGCTCTTTAGAAAAGAGCGGCACATTCATTGGCAAGAATAAAGCAATTGGTGCTATGGAAGAATCACTAGATAAAGCAATTGATACTACTTCTAGATCTATTTATATTGGATATACTAATAATATTGATGAGGCAAACAGATTTAAATCTAAATTAGAAGCTAAGTATCCTAACTTAAATGTAATTACTGAACCAATTGATAAAACAATGGGCTGTCATTGTGGCCCTGAGGCAATCGCAGTATTCTATTTTCATAAGTAAAAATAAGCCGTAGAATCTTTAAGACTCTACGGCATTTTTATTATATTTATTTCATATATTTATTAATGAATTCATTCTTTTCAAGTGGCTTATCGAAATAATATCCTTGAATTAAATCAGCACCCTTTTTGGCAAGCTTCTCATAAGTTTCCTTATCCTCTACACCCTCACATACTACAATGTGCTTTGTTTTCTTAGTGATATCAAATATCGCATCTAATATTATTTCTTGATTTTTACTTGATATATTACATAATGATTTATCTAATTTGATGATTTGGAAATCTAGGTTAGAAATATTATTTAAATTAGAATAGCCAGATCCGAAATCATCAATTGAAATCGAATAGCCTTCTTTTCTAAGCATATTTACAAATCTTTGGATATCATCTACATTTTCTGTATACATTCCTTCTGTGATTTCAAGCTCAATTAATTCAATTGGAATATTATATTTATTTCTAATTCCATTAATTGTATTAATATAATTCTCATAATCTACTGTGTATCTAGAAACATTTACAGAAATAGGTACTGGCTTTTTACCAGAATCTATTATTTCTCTTAAAAGCTTACATACATTTTCAAACACATTGTAATCAAGTCTAGTTATATAGCCAGTTCTTTCAAATAATGGAATAAATTTATATGGCTGTAATATTTTTTCAAAATTATAATTCCAACGAGTTAATGCCTCAGCTCCACCAATCTCTTTAGTCTTAGCTGAAATCTTTGGTTGAATATATAATAAGAATTCATCATTCTTTAAGGCTTCTTCAATATGAAGCTCTAATGTTGTTTGTTCCTTTATATCATCATATAGCTTATCAGTATATAATAATACCTCATTATCCTGACTCGCATTTAGAGCGAAGAATGCTTTTTCTGATGATGAATCTATTCCTTCACTAGAATAAGCTATATAAACACCAGCTCTTAATCTAATCGCTGTATATTTATTAGTGTAATGTGTAGATGAAGTATAGCTATATAATTCTTTAGCTCTTTCCTTTAATCTATCGAAGTCTGAATCCTTAGTTAAAACCGCGAACATATCTTCTCTTACACGACAATAAATATCACCGGTTTGCCTTTTTAACCAAGTTGCAATTTTATTAATTAATTCATCACACTTTTTATTACCTAAAGCTGTTATTAATGATGTGTAATTACATATTTCAAACACCAAAACTGAATATTGATTATTATTTGTATTTAAAAATGTATTGGCATCAATTATCCATTTTGAATAATTATATAATCCAGTTTCCTTATCAATATATAATTCATTATAGTGCTTTTTATCTGCGTATTCACTTGCGAGTTTTATCGCATACATTTTAGATACTAATGATAGTGCACTAACATTTTTAGATTGCCAGAATCTATATTTGTGAATCATATCAAAACGAACCTGACCATAAACCTTATCCTCATGAATTAATTCAAAGGCTAGAATTGATTTAGCTTTTTCTCTAATTAATTGATCATAAATAGGTAGATGTGAATAATACTCAACCTGATTAATATTTACCATATTTAAGGAATCATATGATTTACGCCAATTGATAATATTATTAAAATTAGATGTTAAAGGAACGACAGGGTATGCTGGATTATTCCATACTATTTGATCCTCAAACTGACCTGTTTCAGGATTAGTAACTATAAGTGATATTCTATCTAGCATATAGAAATTACCAAGTAGTGATAAGCTATCAGTAAAATTAAATTTAATGTAGCTCTTTCTATTTAATACCTCAGTAATACCATAAATAATATTATAGTTTGTTATAGATGGATCATAGGTATCTATTTTCTTTATCTTTACCTCGTTCTTATCATCTAATGTTACCTTGCCACATTTCTCCTCAGTATACATAATAAAGCAGTTCTTGCCCTTTCCTTTACCTCTAAGAAGAGCACTATCTACCTTTTTTAATAATAACTCACTATTATCTGCATCTTGAGGATATAATGCCGCACCAATAGTCGCAGTAAATTTGGCATTCTTTACGCAATTACTTCCATCTAGATTAGATATTTTAAGACGTAGTGATCTACATGCCTCATGTACAATATCATAATCATTTGAAATATGTAATAGTACTAAGAATTCATCTCCACCGATTCTAGCAACATAACCATTATTATTTAATGTTGATTTAATGATTGAACCTATTTCAATTAAAATCATATCACCAAACATATGGCCATATTTCTCATTGAATGCTTTAAAATCATCTATATCAATCTTCATTAAAACAAATTCTTGTTTTCTTTCAATTGACTTATTCATAGCCTCATAGAATGTATCTTTACTATAGCACTTAGTTAAATCGTCTAGAATTAATGTAGTTTCATCAAAATTAACTGTTACAGTAATAATAATTTTATTACTACTTCCTGGAATTACCTTAAATCTTATATTACTAGTAGTGCCATCAGTCTTTTCGTAATCTAGCGAGAACTCAAATGCCTCTTCGATATCCTGTAAATATAAAAAGAACTTCTTTAAGTCATCAACATATCTATCCAATAAATCAAAATGAGATAATAATATATTAATTAATTCATCAACAGTAGCTTTATCCTTAAATCTATTATTACCCTTATAAATATCAGTGATTTCTTTTGAATCTGTATCTAAAGCAAATATTAAGTTGTTGTTTGAATATAATACCTTTTTAATTAGCTCATTAAATTTCATACTATTTTCCCCACAATAACCAACTCTAATATATAACATCTAAAATAGAAACATATTTGTTTCATTATACCAAGTAAAACTATATTTAGTCAATTTATTGCGATGATTAGTAACATATCTTACTATTATGTCAAAAAGATGATTACACCTTTTGTGGCATAATCATCTATCATAAATCTTATTTTTATATTGTATTTTCTACTACTTCAATTACTTCTTCATCTTGAGACTTTTCATCCATTTCAATTTCATCTATATTGTCAGTTTCATTATTGTTAGATTTAATATCATGATTTTTATTACTAATCTTTTCAATAATAAACATTGCAAGCGAGAAATTAAATAATAGTGAATAGAAAATACTATATAGGAAATGATAATCTCTATATAAATACATCATTAGGAATATAAATGATATTACAAATAGATATGTAGGATATTCACTCTTACCAACTCTAGATAGAGCACATATTATAACTAAAAGTAATAATATAGCAAGTATATATACAAGTATTGCTTGAGCATCAAATGCTCTTATAAAAAACATTGCTACACCAAGTACTACTACCGCACCTACTCCAAATAATATCCAAGAATTTTTAGATAGCATTTCGTCTTTTAAATAATAATATATTAAGTATCCTACACCAACTATATATATTGATATAGCTGCAATTATACTAAATGATATTACTAAAGATCCTATCGTCATAAGTAGGATAAATGGTATTAATGTCTTATGAATATTTTTTATAGTGTCTTTAATTTTTATTGAAATTAAGCATAATCCTATTAATGATATAATCGCAACAATCTTAAATATAACTGTAATAAATAAATACTCAGATAATAAGAAATATGCCATTTCAGCTTCTAATATAGCTGATAAGGTAACTGCTATTAAAGAATACTTTAAGATATTTACTTTTGCATGCTTTGCCTTCATTCTTAAGAAATATAATAAGAACATTATTAAAGATAATACTAATGCTATTATAAATACTAATCCAATTAATAATGTTTGATAGTGGAATGCAGTTTTATCTATTCCTAGGAATGTCGAAAAATCATAGGCGCTATACTCTTTAAAGCTTCCTGTTGTAGATGAAACTCCATCTGTAACTGATAGTAATACTCCAGTATCACCTTTACTTGCTTTTATATTATAATCACTTGAATTAAGTGCGCTTGTAAATATTCTTCCATATGATATTACTTTAATATCTAATATAGAATTATTTCTTGCCTCATATGATAATTCATAATTTAAGTCATTTGGTAAAACTAATATATTTTTACCATTAATCTTAAAATATGAAACATCATAATTATTATTTATAGCATAATCTGTTA
Organism: Acholeplasmatales bacterium; assembly: GCA_016280975.1. Lineage (GTDB taxonomy): Bacteria > Bacillota_I > Bacilli_A > Acholeplasmatales > Anaeroplasmataceae > Anaeroplasma. The sequence goes on from JAEEHU010000072.1 coordinate 32,276, forward strand.
ATGATTTTTCACCATTTGTGATTTTATATAATAATTCATTTGATGTTTTATCTTTTATATAATAATTGGCATTATTATCAAGTATTATATATGAAAATGAATTATTAGTATTAAATACATCCGCCTCATCTATAGTATATAAAGAATAAAAATATAATTCAGGGAAATGCTCATGTGCAAGCTGTAACATTGAAGATGATAATTTATTATCATATCCTTCCATATAATCGTCTTTAAATAATAAATGTGGTAAGAAATTAATTGCATAATCTAGAACATGATTTTTATATTCTAAAAGCGAAGAATCTATTTCTTTCCAATTAATAAATGTATTTCTAAATAGATGAATTATATTATTAATACTTTTATCACCTAATATACTTAAAAATAGTGGTTGTACATAATCAGTAAATTGAAATTCATTAGGACATAGGTCTAAAAATATTCCATAGAATAATCTTACTCTTAAATTAAAATTAGAATTATAATTTGTTGTTATTCCTTCTCTTGCTAATGCATTCTTTATTTTTTCATATTTATATGGATGCATAGAATCAAATTCAGAACCAGTTATATATTTATTTACTCCATAGTGATGATATCCCCACTCCATAGGTACAAATTGAGGGATAAAGTCACTTGCATTCATTATATTAAATATATTAGTATAATTAGTTTCATCAATTTCTCCCCATACTACTTCAGGGGCTGCAAATGTATATGCATAAACTGAATCTTTATCAAATAGTAGATTTGTATTTAGATTCGCAGCAACTAAATTAGCTATCGCGCCAGCTCTTGAAAATCCTGTAATCCATACCTTATATTTTCCAGGTATGTTTTGTGTTGATATATAGCTTAATACTCTATCTGTAACTAATGTAGCAGCACTATCAAATCCCTCATGACGTATACCGCTATCTACACTTAAATTTGATTGCCACTCATTTTTATAATTACCGCCACGTATAGCAACAACAAATAATGTGTATGATTCACCGTCTTTTTCAATTCTTTTGTTACCTATGGCACTTCCTACAGTATATTCACTTGTTTCTTTATAATAATCATCTATACGTAAATCATCAAATCCTGTTGAATATAAATAATCATATAATGTTCCAATAGATTTATCATCCTCATCTTCATAATCACCATCTAAATTAAATGATGTTAAAGCAAGACCAATACTTTGTTTTGCTAAGAAATGATGGTATTCGTTTGAATTCTTAAAGAATATTTCATCAGAATATACAACAGGCTGTATTTTTTTCATTTTTTGAGAATAATATTGTATTCTAGCATTATAATACTTATAGTCAATATTTTCCTCATCGTCATGATATACCCTATTTTCATCTACAACACTAGTATATGTTTGATTATTATTTTGATTATTACTTCCACTACATGATGTTAATATTATTAAAGGCAATAATACTAACACCATTAAAAAAATTACTTTTTTTCTCATCTTGTAATCACACCATTCGTTTTTGATTATAAATAATAGCATACTATATATGAATTATATCATTATTTAACAAACCAATAAACAAAAGATGGCAATTTTACAAAACTGCCATCTTTATTATGTCTAACTTTTGGGGTTCACTACAATATAAGTCATCTTTTTTTACTTCTCTAATCATTAATTAATTTCCTCATTTGTTTTATTATTTATTTTAAAGTATTATATAGTTTTAAGAATTTTGTATCATTCATTTGCTCATTAGTGATATATTTTCCATCTTTAAATAATGCATATGTAGTTATCGGAGTAGGAGCATTTTGTGCTTCTTCTTTACTACTTATATAGA
>JAEEHU010000073.1 GCA_016280975.1 Acholeplasmatales bacterium
ATTAAGGATTTAGTTGGTGATGAGAATATCGAAATCTTCGGTATGAACGCAAGCGAGGTTACATCACTATATCAAAATGGTGGCTATAACCCAATGGATTATTATGAAAATGATCCAAGAATTAGAAATGTAATCGATAATTTAACTAATGGATTCTTTAATAATGTAGATCCTAACGAATTCGCAATGATTAGAGATAACCTTCTATATCATGATAGCTATTTCGTATTAAAGGATTTTGATGCCTATGTTAAGGCTCATGAAAACTTAAATGAAAAGTTTAAGGATAGAGAGAACTTCATTAAGTCATCAATTATTAATATTGCAAAGAGTGGATTCTTTACAACAGATAGAACTATGCGCCAATATAATGAAGATATTTGGCATGTAAAACCACTTAAAATAAAAGAAAATTAAAAAATAGGAGGGATTTCATCCCTCCCTTTTAGGTGATTTATGGTAATTTTTAAAAAAGAAAATGAATTAGAATTAAAAATTAATAAATATAAGAAAATAACTACATTTTCATCAATTTTAAGAATATCACTTGCAATACTATTTGTTGTATTTATGATTCTTTTAATATCAGTTGGTGATTATATTCTATATGGAATACTTGCTGGTGTATCATTCGTGTTATTTTTACTTTCTATGATACTAACTAATAATTTTTATAATATCTTAGATAATTTAAAAAGAGTTAGTGATGTTTATGAATCTCATAAAAGAAGAAGAGAATGTAAATATAATAATTTTACTGATACAGGCTATGATTTAATTGATAAGGAAGATTATAAGCTATTAGATTTAGATTTATTTGGTAAGAATTCTATTTATCAGTATTTAAATATTGCAAGAACTAAATATGGAAGAATAAATTTAGCAGATAGACTTAAAAATAAGACAGATGATAAGCATTTTGAAGCAGTAGATGAGCTATCTAAAATAGAAGATATAGTTTATTTAGAGGCTGCAATTAAGGGCTTTGATAATAGATCAAAATCTTTAGATTATGAGGCCTTATATCTAACATTAGGTAAAAAAATTGCTATTAATTTACTAATGTTTTTACCACTATTATCATTTATAGGAATGCTTATATATATTCCACTTATTTTTACATTAGGATTAAATCCATATATTCCAATTGTATTTTTAATTACTAATATTTTCTTATGTAAATTGTTTATAAGAAATGATGTATTTAATCTAGATTCAACATCATATTATAATTTATGTGATAATTATAAATTCTCAATTGATGAAATAAATAAAATCTCATTTAATGATCCATATTTAAATAGCCTAAAGGATACATTAAATAAGAATTATCAATCACTTGTTAGTGCTAAATCAATCTTTAATTTGCTCGCAACAAGAAGAAATTTATTATTTAATTTAGTATTTAATATGGTATTTGTCTTTGATTTCTGGACATTATTTATCTATAACCACAAAACTAAAGCGTGTGATGGCTTAAAGGATTTATTTGAGGCCTTCGGTGAGGTTGAAGCATTAATCTCCTTATCTAATATTGGATTTGATAACGAGGTATCTTGTATACCTTCAAATTCTCTAGTTATTGAAGGAGAAGAAATATATCATCCACTTGTTTTAAATTGTGTTCCAAATTCATTTAAGCTTGATGGTGGAGTAATACTAACTGGCTCTAATATGAGTGGTAAAACTACATTTATGAGAACACTAGGCCTTGCTCAAACATTATATAATGCTGGTGGAATAATTCCTGCAAAATCATTCTCATCATCTAATTTAGATATTTATACATCCTTACGTGCAAATGATATGCTTTCTGAAGGTATTTCTACATTCTATGCAGAAATATTAAGAATGAAGAAAATCAATAATGCAATTAAGGAAAATAAATGCTTAATATTAGTAGATGAAATATTTAAGGGTACTAATACAAACGATAGAATTAACGCATCAAGTCAGGTTGTTGATAAATTAAATAGCTTTAAGCAATTATTTATTATATCAACACATGATTTTGAATTATGTGAGCTATCTAATATTAAGAATTTCCATTTTAATGAAGAATATATAGATGATAAGATTTCCTTTGATTATAAAATCAAGCCAGGAAAATCAGAAACAAAAAATGCCATCTATTTACTTAAGATGGCAGATATCATTTAGCTTTCTAAATAGCCCTGAATTATTATTATCATAATCAGTAATTATATCAACATTTTGTTTTAATTCGTCATCGCTATTTAGCATAGCAATTTTAATTTCACAATTTGATATCATATCAAAATCATAGTAGGAGTCTGTGGCTCCTATTATTTTTTTATCTGGATACTCAGATTTTATTAAATAGACCGCATCAAGCTTTGATACAGCTGATTTATAAATATTTATAATATCTCTATTTTTATCTGATGCGAGAATTCTATAATTTAATTCGAGGTTTTCTAAATCCTCATAAAAAGAAGTGATCTTATTTTTAGAAATAGCAATTGTAAGAGATGGTATATCACAAGGTAACTCCTCAATTATTTTTCTATTTACCTTTGGATATATTAAATCTAAGCGCTCATGATAATGAAATATATATGATTCCTTATCAGATTCAGAATAAGCAGTATAAATATAGTCATTATATTTAGTAAAGAAATTATTGATAACCTTCTTTGGAATAAGACTCATAATTACATTATCATTTATTCTTGCAATACCACTAGATAGGGAATAAATATCACAATTTATGTTATATCTTTTGGTAAAATCATTTAGAAATGAGTATGAAGTTGTAGATACGATACAGATTTTGTTTTCCTTTAAAAATTCATTTATAAATGATAGAGAATAGCTATCTAATTCCATTCTATCATTGACAAATGTACCATCAAAATCTGATAGTAAAGCATAGCTCATAAAATCACCCTTATAATTAATTATCGCACATATAATAAAAAGTTTCAATTTGTTTAATTTTAACCACTCTCTTATCTTTAAATTTCGTTTTCCTTATTATATAATATATAATAAGATAGAAGGTGATTTCATGCTTGCATTAAAGTTTTGGATATTTAATATCGATTTTACAACTTTATTAAGCTTTGTTTTTGGTATCATTACAGGCATGATGATCCTTTCACTTATCTACGCTCTTTTAGTAGTAATGAGTCTAAGAGATAAAAAATACAAGGTTGAGGTTGATCAAAATAGCCTAACTGAGGTTGATGCCTCTAATATGATTAAAAGAGCAATTAAATCCTTTAATGATAAGAATTTAAGAGGAGATTTAACTCAAGCACAGCATTTTAAGAATTTAGCCTATGACTTAGTTTATGGTATAGCATCAAGTTTTTTCCCAAATAGTAAATATCCACTATTTGAAATAACAGTTGATGAGGCAATTGATTTAATTGGTTATGTTCAAAAGCGTTTAGAGGATATCCTAAATATGAAGGTTATAAAGCTATTTAAGAAGATGAAGGTATCAGATATTATATCAATATCCTTAACTTCTAAAAATGTAGTATCATCTAAAGCATTCCATGTAACAAAGGATCTTGGTAAAACTGCAATGACTATTAAGAAGGTCGTTGATGTTATAAACCCACTTAATTGGGTTAAAAGAATAGTAGTTAATACAGCAACAAATATTATTATGCATAAATTGTTCCAAGTAACACTTGGTATATTAGGTGAGGAAGCATTTAAGATTTATTCTAAGAAGGTCTTAAATATTGAGCTTCAGGCAGATGCTGGAATTGATGATATTGTTAATGATTTATCATCTGAAATTGAAAAGGAAATTAATGTAAAAGAAAAGAATAATAATAAAGATGAAAACATTGAGGTTTTAGATGTTGTTGAAACAAGAGGCTTAAGATTTAAGTCTAGAAAGAATAAGCTTGAATATTCATTTTCAGGCTATGATTCAATATTTGATCAAACTAAACGTTTAAAATATATAAAAGCTGATTTAAAGGAAAGTGTGGAGGTACAAGATGAGAAAGAAGAAAAATGAGTTTATTGAGGAAGAAGAAAAGTTCCAAATATTTCAAATGACTTATGATAGACCATTTGATCCATCAAAGGTTGCATTCCGTCCATCTAAAGTAGCATCTCCATTTTTCGGATCTAGAGTTGTAGATAGATCAGTTACAAGAGATACTAAAGGTAGAGTAGATGTAGTATCAGGCTATGACTTTGCAAGAAAAGAATCTGATAAGAAATTTGATGAAGAGGCAGAAATTGAAAAGTATGGTACTTCATTCCATGAATTTAAGGAATTAACAAATAAAAAAGCCGCAGAGCTTGCAGGTTCAACTTATACAGACCCTAAGACAGATACAAAGGAAACTAAGAATGAAGAAATACGTGATATTAAAACTTCATTTGTTTCATCTATTGATGAGGTATTAAATGATGATACCTTAGAGGAAGAAATAGAGGAAGAGGCTGATATCACAGATGAGGAAATGGAATTTAAGCTTGAAATTAAGGTAGATGAAAATGATGACCTTAATTATAATGAGGAATCAGATAGCCTTCCTAAGAGAAAAACTCAAAATATTCCTTCATTCCTAACTGAAAAGAATCCAAGTAGCCAGCGTACTGATACTTATAAGCCAAGCTATAGTGAAAATACTCATCGAGTTGAAAAGGATGAAGAGGAAGATACTCCATCACTTGATTCATTCGATGTTTCAAATGATGATTTATCATTCTCTGAAATTCCAGATATGGTAGCACCAGATATTTCATTTAATGAGGATGCCGCAAGTCATAATAACGCACCTATTGATAGAAATATGTCTATTAAGGATGCTATTGAAATGGGAAGACAAGGCCAATTCCCTGAGCGTATGCATGAGGAAGAAAAGCCTGTTAAGCTTGCTGATATTAAGCCTATGGGTAATGATTATACA
>JAEEHU010000013.1 GCA_016280975.1 Acholeplasmatales bacterium
AAGCAAATGCTGGTTCTATAGCAGTATCTAAAGTTCATTTACTTGATGATGCTACTACACCAGTTGAATATGATATTACTACAGGTTATACAGTAGAAGTAAGAAATTCTGCAGATCAAGAAGTAGAAAATTCTGGATTAACTGATGGTGAAACTTATACAGTAACAGTTAAGTATGGTTCATATACTAAATATACTACAACTGTAACTATGCCATCTATGGCTTAGTAATTAAACAATTATTAATAAAGATGTGATTATCTTTCTGATTTTCACATCTTTTCTTTTTTATTAAAATAGGTGTTGACATATAAATTTAAATGATATAAACTATCAATAGTTAGTGATAACTAACCGATAGTTAAATTGTTTATTCCTCTAACTATTTCTTTCATAATTTAACTATTAGATTGCTAACTTTAAATTAAATCCCCATATATGAAAAAGCTTTTAATTAAGCTTTTTTATTTTTTAGTTAGAAAAGACTAACTTTCTTGTTGATTTTTCTTTTTTTAGTATTATAATATTATTGGTTAGTTAAGACTAACAATTGAAGGGAGTAAGAAAATGGATGAGAATTTAAATGACTTATCTGTTGGTAGTTCCGGTACTGTTATTAAGGTATTAGGAGAAGGACCAATAAGAAGAAGATTATTTGACATGGGGGTTACACCTGGTGCGAAGTTTTATGTAAGAAAAAAAGCACCACTTGGAGATCCCATTGAAATAACTATTAGAGGATATGAATTAACTTTAAGAAAAGATGAAGCTAAATCAATTATTGTTAAAGCTAATTCTGATAGTGAGGTGAATCAATAATGAAAAGATTTGCGTTAGCTGGAAATCCTAACTGTGGTAAAACTACATTATTTAATGCATTAACTGGTGCGACAGCTCATGTTGGTAACTGGCCTGGTGTTACAGTTGATAAAAAGGAAGGTGTTTATAAAAAGCTTCCTGAGCCAGTATCAATTATTGACTTACCTGGTATTTATTCATTATCACCATATACACCAGAAGAAGTAATTTCAAGAAATTATATTCTTGATGAAAAACCATCTTGTGTTATTAACATTGTAGATGCTACTAACTTAGAAAGAAACTTATATTTAACTACACAGATATTAGAAATGGATGTTCCTGTTGTTGTAGCTTTAAATATGTATGATTTAATATTAAAAAATGGCGAAGTAATAGATGTTGATTTACTTTCAAAGGAATTAGGTGTTAAGGTTGTTCCTATTTCTGCTATGAAGGGTGATTCCATTAAAGAATTAATGGAGGTTGCATTTGAAGAAGCAGACAAGAAAAGAAAAGGTGAAACAACATTAAAGAATACTGAAGTTGCTCCACTTATTAATGAATTAGTTAGTGAGTATCAAAAGCTTGAGGTATCTAATCCATTATTCCATGCAATTAAGCTAATTGAGGATGACTCAATTGAAAAGAAATTAGAGCCAGGCTTAGTTAAGGCCATTGATAATTTTAAAGAGAATTTTGATAATGAATTATTTAAAGATGACTTAGAAGCATATTGTGCTGATAAGAGATATGATTATATTACATCTCATTATCAAAAGGCTAAAGAAAAGAAAGTAGAAGAAAAGGATAAATTATCTAGATCAGATAAAATAGATAAAATCCTAACACATAAATGGTTAGGTCTTCCTATATTCGCTTTAGTATTATATTTAATATTTAGATTAACATTTGCTGAGAACCTATTCTGGATTAATGCAGATGGAGCTTGGACTCCATCATTCCAAGGTTCAATCTTTGAAGGATTATTCTGGACAGATTCAGGAATAAATGGACCAGGAGTTATAATTAATAACTTCTTTGGATGTATCTTAGATTGGCTTTCAGGTGTCATAAGAGGCTGGTTTAACGGTGCTCCTGGTTGGGTTACTGGATTATTTAATGATGGTATTATAGCTGGTGTATTTGCAGTACTTGGCTTCTTACCACAAATCCTAGTATTATTCTTATTCTTTGCTATACTTGAAGATTCAGGATATATGGCACGTGTTGCATTTATCCTAGATAAGATATTTAGAAAATTCGGTCTTACGGGTAGAGCCTTCATGCCTATGATTATGGGCTTTGGTTGTTCAGTACCTGCAATGATTAATACTCGTACTTTAATAACCGAAAAGGAAAGAACTGCGACAATTAGAGTTATACCATTCTTCTCATGTGGTGCTAAGATGCCAATTTTAGCTGGTGTTGCTGGTGCTATATGTAGTGTATTTGGTGGCGGACAATACGCATGGGCAATTTCTATGGGTATGTATTTATTTGGAACTATTGTTGCATTCCTAACACTATTAATTATGCATCATACAGTTATGCGTGGACTTGATGCACCATTCGTAATGGAATTACCTGAATATCACGCACCTCAATTTAAGTCATTAATGCTTCACTTATGGGATAAGGCAAAGCATTATGTTAAAAAAGCATTCACTGTAATTTTAGCTTCAACAATAATTATTTGGTTCTTACAATCATTCACTTGGAATTGGCATTATATTGAACAAGCAAATCCTAGTGACTTCCTTGTAGAATCATATGAAACTATGGCATCAGCTAAGGAAGATACTGAGACTAATGAGGAATATCAAGCAAGAATTGCTAGATTCTCTGATATTAATCCAGAATATGTAGTTGAAGATGAAGTAGTAGTTGATTATGATACATTTGTGGCTGACTTTGATGAGCTAAGCTCACTTGAGACTTTATCTGATGAAGAAACATTAACATTAGAAAAGTATGATAACCTATATTCTGATATTTTACTTGATGCTTATAACAATTATAAGGATACAGTAACATCACCTGATTATTTAGATGCTAATAGCTCAATACTTGCAGGTATTGGTCAATTAGTTCAACCAATATTCACACCACTTGGATTTGGTTCTAACCTAAATGAAAATGGTTGGGTATATGGAGTATCTGCAGTTACAGGCTTAGTTGCTAAGGAAGCAGTAATTTCAACATTCGCTACCCTTGCTCAATGTATTGAAAGTATTCCACAAGATGCTGAAGAATTCCAAGCATTAGTTGAAGTTTCATCTGATAGTGAGGAAGGTGTATTATCTGTTTCATCAATGATTGTTAATACAAACATGGTTGAAAATGGTGGTTGGGCAGCATTAATTGCATTTATCGCATTTAATCTACTTACTATTCCATGCTTCGCAGCTGTTGCGACAGCTCGTGGTGAATTATCAAAGAAGAAGTTTAGAAATACTGTAATCTTCTGGATGGTATCATCATATGTAATATCATCTATAGTATTTGTATCTTTAAGATGGTATTGGCCAATTGCTATATTTGCAGGATTA
>JAEEHU010000014.1 GCA_016280975.1 Acholeplasmatales bacterium
CACCTGAGGCACTTGAAATAGGAGCTGTTAATACAGTTGCCTATAAGGATAATAAGGTTATTGGCTATAATTCAGATTATTATGGCTTTTATAGCGAATTATTATACTATAACGTTGAGGTTAAGGATAAGGATTGCTATATTTTAGGTACTGGTGGTGCAAGCTTAGCTGTATATAAGGCATTAAAGGATTTAGGGGGTAAAGTATTATTTGTATCAAGAAATCCTAAGAATCCTAAGACTATTTCATATGAAGAGCTAGAAAATAGAAACATTGATGTACTAGTAAACGCAACTCCTGTTGGAATGTTTCCTAATGTTGGAGTATCTCCAGTTAAGGAATCAATTGCTAAATGTGCAAAGTACGTTTTAGATTTAATATTTAATCCAAAGGAAACTCAAATGTTAAAGGATGCAAATTCTAAGATGAATGGTTTATGTATGCTAGTACTTCAAGCAGTTAAATCAGAAGAAATCTGGCAGGATATGGAATATACTAAGGATAGAAAAGAATTATTAGAAAGAATCGAGCGTGGTTTAGAATGAATCATTTCGGAAGAATATTTCAATTAAATATTTTTGGTGAATCACATGGAGATTCTGTTGGTGTATTAGTTGATGGTATTATTCCTGGTATTAAGCTTAGTAAGGAAGATTTTAAGGCTGATTTATTAAGAAGAAAATCAGGAGGAATTGGAACTACACCAAGAATTGAGCCTGATGAGATTTTAATAGAAAGTGGTGTATTTAATGGTTATACAACTGGCGCACCAATTCTATTAAGATTTTTAAATACTAATACTAAAAGTAAGGACTATTCAAATTTAGTATCACATCCAAGACCATCTCATGCAGATTACGTTGGTAATGTTAAATTCCAAGGATTTAATGATTATAGAGGTGGTGGAGCATTCTCTGGTCGTTTAACACTTGGCTTAACATCTGCAGGTGTTATTGCAAAGAAGATGTTAGAGGACGTTAAATTTGAAACAAAGCTAATTAATTTAAATGGTGAAACTGATCAATCTAAATTTAAAGATATTTTAGAGAGTGCAGTAGAAGCTAAGGATTCTGTTGGTGGAATAGTAGAGGTTAAGGTTAATAATCTACCTGTTGGACTTGGAGAGCCTTACTTTGATTCAGTTGAATCAGTTTTATCTCATTTACTTTTCTCTATTGGTGGAGTAAAAGGTGTTGAATTTGGTATTGGCTTTAAGGGTGCATCCTTAAAGGGTAGTGAATTTAACGATATGATAGTAGATGAAAAGGGAACTACTAAGACTAATAATAATGGTGGAATCAATGGTGGAATTACAAATGGTAATGAGCTTGTTGTAAGAGTATTTGTAAAGCCTACACCATCAATTTCACTTCCACAAAATACCTATAATTTCAATGATAAAAAGGTAGAAGAATTAGTAATCGAGGGTAGACACGATAGCGCAATTATTTTAAGAGCTATGGTCGTAATTGAAAACGCGATTGCATGTGGCCTTTGCGATTTAAAACTATTGACAAAATCTTTACTGAAAAGTAGTTAAATTTGATTAACTTGTGCTATAATATATAAGATATTTTTGAAAGAGGGATTAATTTATGTTTAAAATTGTTAGAAGAAAGAATTTGAATCCAACTGTAACACAGTTCGAAATTGAAGCTCCTCTTGTAGCTAACAAAGCTAAAGCAGGACAATTCATTATCCTACGTGTTAATAGTGAAGGAGAAAGAATTCCACTAACTGTTGCTGGTGTAAACAAAGAAGAAGGCACAGTTAAGATTATTTTCCAAATTGTTGGTGCAACAACTGAGTTATTGAACCAAAAGCAAGCTGGAGAATACATTGAGGACTTTGTAGGTCCACTAGGCGTGCCTACTCATACAGAGGGAATTAAGAAAGTATGCGTTATTGGTGGAGGAGTTGGTTGTGCAATCGCTATGCCAGTTGCAGAAGAATTCCATAGACTTGGCGCAGATGTAACAAGCATCATTGGTTTCAGAAATAAGGATTTAGTTATTCTTGAAAAGGAATTTGAAGCTTGTTCAAACAGATTAGTTTTAATGACAGATGACGGTTCTTATAAGAGAGGCGGTAATGTAACAGTTCCACTAAAGGAAATGTTAGAAGCCGGTGAAAAATTCGATTTAATTATTACTATTGGACCACTTATTATGATGAAGTTCGTAACTTTAACTGCAAAACCTTTTAATATTCCAGTTACTGTATCAATGAATCCTATTATGATCGATGGTACAGGTATGTGCGGTGGTTGTAGATTAACACTTGTTCAAGATGGTAAGAGAGTTACTAAGTTTGCTTGTGTTGACGGACCTGATTTCAATGGTTACGAAGTTGACTTCGATGAAGCTATGCTACGTGGAAGAATGTATTTTGGCTTTGAAAGAGAAGAACATAAGAAAGTATGTAATCTTCTAAATAAGGAGGTAAAGTAAGATGGCAATAGATCCAAAAAAGCATGAAATGCCTACTCAAGATCCTAAAGTTAGAGCACATAACTTTAAGGAAGTTGCTTTAGGTTATACTAAGAAAATTGCACTTGAAGAGGCAAGCCGTTGTTTAAATTGTAAAAATAGACCATGTGTTAGTGGTTGTCCTGTTAACGTTAATATTCCTGAATTCATTCAAGAAATTAAGAAAGAAAACTTCGAAGAAGCTTATAATATTATTTCAAAGAGCTCTTCACTTCCAGCTGTTTGTGGTAGAGTATGTCCACAAGAAAGCCAATGTGAATCTAAGTGTACATTAGGCATTAAGTTCGAGCCAGTTGGAATTGGTAGACTTGAAAGATTCGTTGCAGATTATCACAATGAAAATTCAAAGGCAGAAGCTAAGGCTTTACCTTCAAATGGTCATAAGGTTGCAATCGTTGGTTCTGGTCCATCAGGATTAACTTGTGCTGGTGACTTAGCAAAGTTAGGTTATGATGTTACAGTATATGAAGCACTTCATACTGCTGGTGGTGTACTTGTTTATGGTATTCCTGAATTCAGATTACCTAAGTCAATCGTTGCTAAGGAAGTTGACACATTAAAGTCACTTGGTGTTAAGGTTATAACAAACGTTGTTATCGGTAAGACTTTAACAATTGATGAATTATTTGAAATGGGCTATGAGGCTGTATTTGTTGGTTCAGGTGCAGGCTTACCTAACTTTATGAATATTCCTGGTGAAGCACTTCAAGGTGTTTACTCAGCTAATGAATATTTAACAAGATCTAACCTAATGAAGTCTTATTTAGCAGAACCTGTTACTCCTATTATGAAGGGTGGTAAGGTTGCTGTTGTTGGTGGTGGAAATGTTGCAATGGACGCTGCTAGAACTGCATTAAGATTAGGTGCTGAAAAGGTATATATCGTATATCGTAGATCAATGGAAGAACTTCCTGCTAGACGTGAAGAGGTTGAGCATGCTATGGAGGAAGGAATTGAATTCAAACTATTAAATAACCCAATTGAAATTATTGGTTATAATAATCCTGATGACAAGAGAGATCCAAAGAATGGATTTGTTACAGGTATGAAGTGCATTAAGATGGAGCTTGGTGAGCCTGATGCTAAGGGTAGAAGAAGACCTATACCAGTTGAAGGTTCTGAATTCGTATTAGATGTAGATACAGTTATTATGGCTATCGGTACATCTCCTAACCCATTAATTAAGAATACTACTAAGGGTCTAGAGGTTAATAACCATGGTGGTATCATTGTTAATGAGGCTGGTTTAACATCAAGAGAAGGCGTATACGCTGGTGGTGATGCCGTAACAGGTGCGGCTACAGTAATCAGTGCTATGGGTGCTGGTAAGCTTGGTGCTAAGTCAATTCATGAATATTTAAGCAATAAGTAATACTTATAATAATTAAGAAGGAAATTCGTTTTCCTTCTTTTTTTTATTTTTATTAAAGAAAATTAAAATTTCGTGTCCATTTTTTTCACCTCCTGACTATTATTTATATGAATGATTTAAAAAGGAGGTGAAATAATGTTGCATGATATAGGTTTAACTGACTACTATTTCAAAGAACTATTATCTAAGAATCAGGATTATTTACTATTATTAGTTAATGGTATTTGTGGTTTAAATCTTACTAAGGATGATATCACAGTAGGTAGTGTAGAAGAAAGAGATGCCATTACATTTAAAACTATAATGTATGATATTAAGCTTGTAAGCTCTAATACTGTAATTGACCTTGAGGCTCAAAAGGCAATTAGAAATACAAAGAAGAATGAGTATGGAGATTATGAGGAAGATATCAATAGAGGTATATATTATCTTTCTATGTTACATTCTAGAAGCTATGAATATAAGGAAAAGGGATATGATAATAAAAAAAGGTCAATTGTAATATTCTTATATCTTTATGATATAGCTGGTGATGATGTAATACAGAAGATAAATTATCATAATGTAAATAGAAATATAGAATATGACAATTGTATATTTTATATGGTATCTCTTGCAAAAATATCTAAAAATAGTAAACTAGAATTAGATAGAGCTTTGAAATTATTAACAGAAACAGATGTCGAGGGTTATATGAATGATAGCTCAGAGGTAATAAAGGAGGCGGCTTCTATGTTAAAGGATTATGATGAATCTGAAATAGCGTTAATGAGAAGAGATGCTAAAAGAAAAGATGAATATGAAGTAAATTTAATAAAGAAGACTGCTAGAGAAGAAGGCCTAGTTGAAGGTGAATTCAAGGGTCTTAATAAATCTATCATTAAAATGTCTAAAAGTGGTATTTCAAATGATAAGATTTCTGAGATACTAGAACTTGATATCAGTTATGTTAATGAAGTACTAAAGAATAATTAATATTAGCTGTGAAAAGAACCTAGTTTGATTTGGAGGTTGTGATAATGCATCCAGGATATACTGATGAAGAAATAGCGTTAATGAGAAGAGATGCTAAAAGAAAAGATGAATATGAAATTAATTTAATAAAGAAGACTGCTTGGGAAGAAGGTTTTGCTGAAAGCCTTAATAACACTATCATTAAAATTCACAAAAATGGCTTTGATAGTGAAACAATTGCTAAACTTCTAAGCCTTGATATCAGTTATGTTAATGAAGTACTAAAGAATAATTAAAAAAAGAAAACCAATTGTGTAAACAATTGGTTTTTTTGTTATAGTTCTAGAATTATTTCTTTTAGTTCATTTTCATCAAATGTATATTTTTTATTACAGAAATTACAAGTGATGTCAACTTTATGATCTTCATTAAGTATGTTTTCAAGTTCTACTTTACCTAATGATTTTAGACCATTTTTAAATCTATCCTTACTACAATTACATTCGTACTTTAATTCCTTTGTTTCAAGTAGAACATAATCACCATCTGTAATTTCATTAATTATATCTAGTGGTGTGTAGCCTTCTTTAATCATTTCAGTAGTTGGCTTTAGAGAGCTTAGCTTTTCTTCAAGCTTTGTGATATATTCATCCTTACAGCCTGGCATTATTTGAATTAAAAAGCCGCCTGAGGCAATAATTTTATTTGTCTCTGGATCAATTGATACACCAAGGCCTACTGATGATGGTATTTGTTCAGATTTAGCAAAGTAATATGTGAAGTCATTTGCGATATCACCTTGTATTATTTCACAAGAAGATGAGAATGGGGCTCTCATATGTAAATCCTTAATTATTTCAATTTCACCAGCCCCAACAGCCTTTGTGATATTGATTGTTCCATTAGTGTTTTGTAGGAATACACCAGGGTTTGAGACAAAGCCTCTAACCTTACAGTCTCTTGCCTCAACAGTCATTTTGCCTATTGGGCCATCACCCTTAACTATTATGTTTAATGTTTCATTTGCTTTATATGTCGCAGACATAATAGAAGATATTGTAAGTAGTCTTCCAAACGCGTCGGCACTTGAAGGCCACATGTTAAATATATTTTGTGCATATGATGTCATTTCTGTAGTAATCGCAGCGTAGATTCTAACGCTTTGATTCATACAATATGCTTTTTGTAAATAATCCATTATAAATCACCCGTATGTATTATATCACAAAAAAATAATAAAAATAGGTTTAGAAATATTTAAAAAATATTTATAAAATGATATAATAAAAATAAGTTTTTTTGGACGGTGAAGAAAATGTACATGGGTGTTACTCCATTAAGAAGATTTTTAGTATATATAATAGATATTTTATTAATTACAATTATAGCTTCACTAGTGTTATATGGTATATTAATCGCAGTAGGATTTGATTTTAATAGATATTATCAGCTATATCAAAATATACTTAATAATTACTTTAATTTAGCATATGGTAGAGTAGATGAGAGTGCTATGAATG
>JAEEHU010000074.1 GCA_016280975.1 Acholeplasmatales bacterium
GTAATGAACCATGTTTCTTAATAAAATTCATCATATTATTATGAGCACATCTAATAGTACAAATAGATTGATATGTATTTATAATATGAAAATTCTCATTATATTTTAATGTTTTATTTACATCATAATATGTAGGAATATTATTATGTTCAAAATAATATTGTCTAAGATAATATAAAGTGGCATTATATAAATTCTTTGATATTCTACACAATAGCCTTAACATATTAATTTCATTTATAGATGCTTTATAATGATATTTTAATGTTTTAAATCCCATTTTTTTCACCTCCATTTCTATACTATAATTATACCATAAATCAGTTTATAAATCCATTAGCTAAGCCGTTTTTCTTTTTGATAAATATTGTATAAAATAAGGTTAAAAATGATATACTTTGAACAAATTTTGAGAAAAATCAGTAAATATTTAAATGAAAGTGTGGATAGGATTTCCTAATAAATGAAAAAACAGGTTCTATTTTGAACCTGTTATTTTTTCTATATAAAATGACACTGGTCTAAAGCCATCATTACATGAAATCATAGCTGAATTCTTATCCTTCATCCAACCATCAAAAAAGTTATTCTTGCCCTCAAATAAATCTTTAATAAAAGGGTACATAATCTCCCATGCGCTATCACACATATTAGATGGTTTTTCTAATGTATCAAGATAAAATTCCATTCCTACTTTCATAGAGCACGCATGTTCTATTGGATTTTCATATTTTTCCATTAAATCCTTGTGCTCTACAATTTTCATTACAGTTATTTTAATCATAGTGCTTTTAATTTTTTAACATTCTCAATAGGTGTAGCCGAATTACAAATATATGATCCAGATACAGCTAAATCAACATACTCTGAGATAAATGGAGCTGTCTTATCATTAATACCACCATCAATATTAATTAAATAATGATAACCATTCTTCTCTCTTAATTCCTTTAATAGCTTTACCTTTTCAATTGAATTTGGCATAAATGATTGTCCACCAAAGCCTGGCTCAACTGACATTACTAAAACCATTTCTAGGTTTGGTAAATATTCTAAAATTTCTTCTACCTTAGTATTAGGCTTAATAGATAAACCTGCCTTAACATTACATTTATGAATTAAATCTATTGTCTTATTGATATCTGACTTTGCCTCAAAGTGGAATGTAATATAATCACTACTTTTAGCAAATTTTTCAATATACTTATCAGGATATTCAATCATTAGATGAGTATCAACTGTCTTAGTTATTGATTTTTTAATGCTGTCGATGAATGAATAACCAAATGAAATATTTGGAACAAATACTCCATCCATTACATCCATATGAATATAATCAACATATTCATCAAGTGGCTTTAAATTCTTTTCTACATTGTTATAATCAATTGTTAATATTGAAAGTGCAACATCCATAATTCTTACCTCTTTAAATCATTATATAGTTTTAAGTAGTTATTATATCTACTTGGAAGGATTTCACCATTATCTACGGCATCAATAATTGCACAGCCTACGCTTCCCTTTTGGTGATTACAATCCTTAAATTTACATTTGTAGTCTTTGAATTCTACAAATAATTCATTTAAATCTGCCTTTACTATTCCTAACGCATCAAGCTTAGAAAAGCCAGGGCTATCTCCTATTAGGCCACCATTATATTGGTACAAACTTATTTCTCTTGTTGTATGCTTACCACGGCCTAAAGCATTTGATATTTCCTGTGTTTCTAGATTAAAGCCTGGAATAATAGAATTAATTAATGTTGATTTACCAGCACCTGTTTGACCAGATAAGATAGTTATCTTATTCTTTAAGGCATCTATTACCTTATCTGTTCCTATTTTATTGATGCTATCAACATAATATACCTTATAGCCCATCTTCTCATAATAGGCCATCTTTTCCTTGAAATCTAGGATTTCGTTTATATCTCCCTTATCTATCTTTGTTATAACAATAATAGGTGTAATATTATTCTTAATTACATTTAGGATAAATAAGTCTAATAAATAAAATGAAAATGTTGGTTCTTTAAAGGCGAATACTAATAATATTTGGTCAACGTTTGAAATATCTGGGCGTATTAGCTCATTCTTTCTTTCATCATAGCTTATAATGAATTCTCCATCCACATTAACAATATCTCCAACCTTTGGAGAATTTTTTACCTTTTGTGGAATAAGCTTTTGACTTAAAGAATTAGCATTTTTTAAATACACCTTTTCACTTCTTAATTTTCCACGGGCTTTAGCACTTATTATAGTATTATCATCTAATAATACCTTATATACTCCGCCACATAAATTTATTACTCGACCTTTAATCATATTTCCTCTTTCTTCATTTGTTTACTTCTTAACTGGCCACAAGCGGCATCAATATCTCCGCCTTGTTCTCTTCTTAATTGAACATTAATTCTTCTTTTCTTAAGCTGATCAAAGAATGCATGCATCGCTTCCTTAGTTGATCTCTTATAAGGCTTTTCAATTACCTCATTATATGGAATTAAATTAACATATACATTTAATCCATGAAGTAAGTCTGCAAGCTCATTTGCATTCTCTCTTGAATCATTAATATCCTTAAGTAAGATATACTCAATAGTTACTCTTCTATTAGTCTTATCTATATAGTATTTAATAGCCTCTATTAAATCCTCAATTGGATAGGATTTATTAACTGCCATTATCTCATTTCTAATTATATTGTTTGGTGCGTGAAGTGATATTGCAAGATTAACCTGTAAATCAAAATCAGCAAATTCATATATCTTTGGTATTAATCCAGATGTTGAAACAGTGATATGTCTTGCACCTATTTCTAAGCCTAATGTGTAATTGATTATTTTCATAAATCTAGTTACATTCTCATAATTATCAAAAGGCTCACCAATTCCCATAATAACGACATGAGTAATCTTAATTCCTGCAACCTTCTCAACAGTTAATAGCTGCATAACTATTTCAGCTGTTTCTAGATTTCTAAGCTTCTTCTTCATACCAGATGCGCAGAATACACATCCCATATTACAACCAACCTGTGTAGTAACACATATTGAATAGCCATATTCATTATTCATTAATACTGATTCAATTAGATTACCATCAGCTAGTCTAAACAAGAATTTTTGTGTACCATCACTAGATACTTGATGAGTTACAACCTCAAGTAAATCTAATGTAAAGTCGCACTTTAACTGTTCAATGAATGTCTTTTTAACATTAGTCATCTCATCGAATGATTGTATCTTATGACGATAAACCCATTCCATAATCTGCTTTGCTCTAAAAGGTTTCTCACCTAAATTATTCAAATATAATTTAAAATCATCTTCACTTAAATTATAAATACTTTGCATATTTTACTAACCTTTCTTAAGTCTTCTATATTTTATAATTTTAATAATTATAAATCAAGAATTAGATAAATTAAAAAGGATTAGAAAAGTTCTAATCCTAATTAGTTATAAATTATCTTAATCTAGCCTTTAATTCTCTATCAAGTCTATTTAAGATTTGATTAACAGCCTTATCAATTTCTTCTGTTTCTAAAGTCTTTGTAGAATCCTCAAATGTAATAGAGAATGCAAGTGACTTTTCATCACTACCAATATTTTCACCCTCATATACATCGAATAAGCTAATATCAGAAATATACTTTCTTCCTGTTTGCTTAATTAATGATAATACTTGATCAGATGAAATATCCTTCTTAACAACGATAGCTAAGTCTCTTGTGATTGAAGGGAACTTGTTAATTGGATGATACTTTAATTCCTTCTTGTCATTGATTAAAGTCTTTAAATCAATTTCAAGAGCGATAGTTCCTTGGCAATCATGCTCCTTAGCAAATCTTGGATGTAATTCACCAATTACACCAATCTTTTCGTTATTATGCATAATAGCTGCAGTTCTTCCTGGATGGAAATTAGTATAATCCTTGCATGGTACATATGTAACATCAAAGTTTAGCTTCTCACATAATGCTTCAAAAATACCCTTTAGGATGAAGAATGATGCAGGATTCTTTTGTCCATTCCATAAATGAGAAGCTACTAGACCGTTAATAACGATACCTAAATGTAAATCCTCAGTATCAACTGTATGAACATTTGCAATTTCGAATAATGCAATATCATCATTCTTTCTTGCCTTATTATATGCGATATTTTCAATTAATCCATTTAATACAGATTCTCTTAAAACAGCTCTATCCTCAGTAAGTGGCATTAAAACCTTAATTGGTTCTTTAACCTCAGCTGCTGGAATATATAATCCTAAATCAGCCTCACTAATTAATGAATAGTTAACAGCCTCATTTAAGCCCATGAATGCTAGGATTTGACGAACTAATCTAGTTCTCTTTTGAGTATATGTTAAATAACCCTTATCTCTTGTTTTAGCAATAGTTGTAGGAATATTATCATATCCATTGATTCTAGCAACATCCTCAATAATATCTTGAACTGATTCTTCTAAATCCATTCTTCTTGAAGGTAGAGTAATTTCATATACTAAGCCCTTCTTTGTATATGGATATGCTAATCTATCAAAAATATTATTAATATACTCATCAGATAATTCAGTACCTAAAACTGAGTTAATTTTTTCTGCAGTAATAGTAACCTTCTTCTTAGGAAGTTCAACTAAAGTAGCCTTACTAACACCAGCTAATACCTTAGCATCAGCATACTTAACTAATAATTCAGTAGCGTAATCTAAAGCACGCTCAACTCTATCATAATCAATCTTTCTTTCAAATCTGATTGATGATTCACTCTTTAAATTTAATCTTGATGAAGTCTTTCTTACAGCAAGTGGGTCAAAATATGCAGCTTCTAGTGCAATATTCTTAGTTTCATTAGTAACTTCAGTTTCTAAGCCGCCCATTACACCACCAAGGCATACTGGATTCTTACCATCTGTAATAACAATATCAGTATCCTTTAATACTCTTTCTTGTTCATCAAGAGTAACGATTTTCTCGCCTTCATTTGCAAGTCTAATAACTACATTATTACCAAGCTTATCAGCATCGAACGAATGTAGAGGTTGACCTAATTCCATTAATACATAGTTAGTAATATCAACTACGTTATTAATAGGTCTAATACCAGATGCAACAAGTCTTGCCTTCATCCACATAGGAGATTCCTTGATAGTTACATTTGATAAATATCTCATTGAATACTTATAGCATTTATCAGTATCAATTCTAACATTCATTGGGTTAGCCTTAGCCTCTTCCTTAAAGCAAGGCTTCTTTTCTACTACCTTTTGAGATAAAACTGCACCTAAATCATAAGCAACACCCTCAATAGATAATAAATCTGATCTATTTGAAGTTAATTCTAAATCAATAACTGTATCATCAAGACCAAGTGCCTTAAGTGGATCATCTCCAACCTTAACAGTACCTTCCTTGAAATTATAAATACCATTTTTATATGCTTCTGGTACATACTTTTCTTCAATACCTAATTCTTGAAGTGAGCATAGCATACCATTTGATTCAACACCACGAATCTTAGATGACTTAATCTTGAAATCACCAGGTAGAACAGCACCAACATTAGCAACGATTACATATTCACCCTTATCAACATTAGGAGCACCACATACGATTTGCTTAACATCGCCAGGCTTAACCTCTACTTGACAAACATGTAGGTGGTCTGAATCTGGATGTGGAATACATTCTAATACATAACCAACTGAAAGCTCAGTTGCGTTTACCATCTTTTCATATGATTCAATTTCATTAATATGAGCATTAATTTGATTAAATAGCTCTTCATCAGAATATTTAGATAAATCTAGATAATCACTTAACCAATTCTTAGAAACCTTCATTTTACTTCTCCTCCTTGAACTGATTTAGGAATCTTAAATCATTTGTATAGAAATTTCTAATATCATCAATCTTATATTTCATCA
>JAEEHU010000075.1 GCA_016280975.1 Acholeplasmatales bacterium
ATACACCAACAGAATCTCCATGTGATTCACCAAAAATATTTAATTGAAATATTCTTCCGAAATGATTCATTCTAAACCACGCTCGATTCTTTCTAATAATTCTTTTCTATCATTAGTATATTCCATATCCTGCCAGATTTCTTCTGATTTAACTGCTTGAAGTACTAGCATACATAAACCATTCATCTTAGAATTTGCATCCTTTAATATTTGAGTTTCCTTTGGATTAAATATTAAATCTAAAACGTACTTTGCACGTTTAGCAATTGATTCCTTAACTGGAGATACTCCAACATTAGGAAACATTCCAACAGGAGTTGCATTTACTAGTACATCAATGTTTCTATTTTCTAGCTCTTCATATGAAATAGTCTTAGGATTCTTAGGGTTTCTTGATACAAATAATACTTTACCACCTAAATCCTTTAATGCCTTATATACAGCTAAGCTTGCACCACCAGTACCTAAAATATAGCAATCCTTATCCCTAACCTCAACGTTATAGTATAATAATTCGCTATAAAAGCCATAATAATCTGAATTATAGCCAATAACCTTATTATCCTTATAGGCAACTGTATTAACAGCTCCTATTTCAAGTGCCTCAGGTGATATTTCATCTAAATATTTCATTACCTCAAGCTTATATGGAATTGTTACATTATAGCCAGAATACTCACCTGTTCTAAGCTTATTAATAATTGAGCCTAGCTCGTCAATAGTACATTCTATTTTTTCATAGGTTGCCTCTATATTAAAATCCTTAAATATTTCACTATGAACAAATGGTGAATGACTATGTGATAGGTGATCCCCGATTAGTGCATACTTTTTCATTATTTCTTTTCCTTTTCAAATTTGTCTAAAAGGTATGTTTGATATGCCTTAGAAGCATCAAGTACACCCTTAAAGAATGTAATATAATATGGTTCTAAAACTCTACTTGAAAGTAATTCAACATTTCTTTCTTGTATTTCTTCTTCACGGATGCTATCTAAAACTGGAATATCATTTTCCATCTTATATTCAGCAACCATTGAAACTGCAGCCATTCTTTTGATAAATAGGTCAATTAATTGTCTATCAACCTCATTTATTATTTCTCTTGCTTCTTCTAATTTAGTCTTCATATAAAACCTTACCTCCTAAGCTTTCAAAAACCTTGAAGAAATGTGGGAATGATTTATTAATTGCTTCCGCATTCTTAATAACTAATTCTCCATCCATTTTATTAGTAGCCATAGCTAGTGCCATTACTACTCTATGATCGTTATGACTATCTACTACTCCTCCATGAAGTATATTTGTTCCATAGATAATCATTCCATCCTTTAATTCATCAATTTTAGCTCCAAGCTTTTCAAGCTCTTCTTTCATACAAGTGATTCTATCGCATTCCTTGATTCTTAATCTTTCTGCGTTTATAAATTCACTTTTACCATCTGCGTATGATGCTAAAACTGTTAAGGCAGGTGCTAAATCTGGAGATTGTGAGAAATCTATTACTGCATTTTTGATTTTATCATTTGTTGATGTTAAATAATCATCATCAAATAGGATATTTCCACCAAAATCTTCAATATCAGCTAAGATTTTCTTATCTCCTTGATTAGACTTTCTATTCATTGCCTTAAGCTTAATATCAGCTCCAAGCATATTAGCAACTAGGAAGAATGCTGATTGTGAATAATCACCCTCAACTCTATAGTCATGTGCCTTATATTCTTGATTGCCTTTAATTTTAAATGATTTGTAATCATTATTAATAACTTCAATACCAAAATCCTTTAGGACATCAAGTGTTAAATCAATGTATCCCTTTGATTCTAGCTTAGTTGTTATTATTATTTCGCTATCTCCCTTTAATAGTGGTAGTGCGTATAATAAGCCTGTTATAAATTGACTTGATATATCTCCCCTAATTTTAAATACGCCAGGCTTAAGTCCATTATGAACTGTTAAAGGTAGCCAGTCCTCGCCCTTTTCGTATTTAATATTTTGAGAATCAAATATATCTAAAAATACATCAAGTGGTCTTTTAACTAAATTATTACGACCAACAAATGTTATCTTTTCATCAACAACAAGCGCAATTGGAATCATAAATCTAATTGTAGAGCCTGATTCATTCGCATCAATTGTATCCTCTACTCTTTTAATATCTGATCCTTCAATTATTAAATAGTCATCAAATTCCTCTATTTTAGCGCCTAAAGCTCTCATAGCTCCTATTGTTGCCTTAATATCCTTAGAAAAAACTATATTAGATATAACACTTTTACCCTTAGC
>JAEEHU010000076.1 GCA_016280975.1 Acholeplasmatales bacterium
ATTCAATATCACTTAATGTTTCATATAATCTTGGTATGGCAGTATTCCATATGATTTCATTTTTAAAGGATTTATATTTTGAGATAGGATTCTATTTATGTGCATATAACCTATCTCTAAAAATAAAATCATTAAATTTACCTTTAACATTCCCTGAAATTTCCGATTCATTTAATTATGACGGCATATATGATATGGCTGTCGCATTTAAGAAAAATGGTGAGGTAGTTGGAAATAAGCACAATACTAAGGCTAATATTTGGGTAATAACAGGTGCTAACCAAGGTGGAAAAACTACATTTTTAAGAAGTCTTGGTCAAAGCTATTTATTAATGCAAGCAGGCTTATTTGTTAACGCAAGTAGCTTGTCACTTCCAATAATATCAGGCTTATATACTCACTTTGATAAGGAAGAGGATACAAAGCTTGAAAGTGGTAAGTTTGATGATGAATTAAGAAGATTTGATATCTTGCTTAATAAGATAGATAAGGATTCACTTGTTATCTTAAATGAATCATTCCAATCAACAGATGAATATGATGGAAGTAAGATTGGATTTGAAATAATAAGTGCGTTATTAGATTCTAATATTAAAGTAATTTTAGTTACTCATATGTATGATTTAGCTATGCTTATTAAGGATAAATATAAGGATGCATATTTCTTGCGTGCAGAGCGAGAAGAAAGTGGAGAACGTAGCTTTAGAATCGTTGAAAATGAACCACTTAGAACATCATTTGCGCGAGACTTATACGATAAAATTTGGAACGAATAGTAATTATGAGATTTTTACACATTAGATTTTGTGTAAAATCTTTTAAGTTTGTTGAAAGTAGTAATTTTATATGTTAGACTAAATTAAAGAGGTGAATGGTATGTATCAAGAGAAGGATTTTGATAGATATCCATATTTTAAGCAATTCACATTTGAACATATATTAGACTCTCTTACAGGAGTTGTAGCACGTGGCTTCATTATTGATTATGCAAAGGAATTAATAAAAGAAAAAAAACCTTTTGCAATGTGTATTGTTGATATCGATAACTTTAAATTAATAAATGATAATTATGGACATCAAGCAGGAGATGAGGTCTTAAAGACAGTCGCATCAGATTTAGCAGCCTGTGTTGGTGAGCGCGGGCTTGTTGGACGCTATGGTGGAGATGAATTTTTAATATTATTCTTAGATGGACATGGCTATGATGAAACACATGCCTTCGTTAGAACATTATATGGTCCAGGTAAAGCCATAAGAAGAACTGTATGTCTAGATAAGATTCATCCATTCTTAACTGCAACAACAGGTGCCGCATCATACCCTGATGATGCTAAAGACTATGATGAATTATTTAAGAAAGTTGATAAGGCTTTATATAGAGGTAAGATTAAGGGTAGAAACTGCTATATTACCTATGTTGAAGAAAAGCATGGTCATATAGATGTTCATAAGAAGGATAAGCAATCTATATTAGTAGCATTTGAGGATTTATCAAGAATTGCTAATACTAAGCAAAGCGTTCATACTAAGATTAAGCAAATAGTAGATTATGCCTATGATTTACTTGGTGTAACTAGATTTATTATATTTGATCCAACTAAGGAAATGGCTATATCAAATGATAAGCCAGGTGCTTATAAATATAAGTGTGTTGCGAAAGATGAGATGGAAAAATTATTAGGTCATAAGAATTATTATTCTTCATCAGGACAAAATCCACTATCTGAAATCAAAACATCTTATGTCGCAGTAAGAAAATATACTAAAGATCATGATATTTTATCAATGCTTTTATATAGAGTTGATTTTAAGAATGATACTAATGGCTATATTTTAGTATATGAATCTTCAATAACAAGAATATGGCAAGAGCGTGATATTGCACTTTTAATGTATATTGAAAAGCTAATTGAAATAATTTATTTAGAAAATGGAGTAAAAGAGGGCTAATCCCTCTTTTTTAAAACTATGGTTTATAATGATACAGATATTATAAATATCGATAAAACAGGCTCAAAGGATGTAACAATAGAGCTTCAAAAGTTAATAGATGAATCAGATACCCTATATATAAAAAAGGGTATATATAAAACTGGTCCCTTATTCTTACACAGTAATATGACATTTCATTTAGATAAGGGTGCTATTATTCTTGCGACAATAGATGAGACTAAATATAAGGATATTTATACTCGTGTAGCTGGAATAGAGATGAATTGGTATCCGGGAATTATTAACGCCATAAATTGCGAAAATATCACAATAGAAGGTGAGGGTATAATATCTGGTAATGGCCCATATTGGTATAAAAAATACTGGGGTATTGACACAAAGGGTGGTATGCGTGAATATTACGATAAGAATGACATAAGATTCTTGTGTGATTATGATTGTAAAAGACCTCGTAACCTTCTTATATCAGAATCTAAGAATGTAGTAATTAAAGAGATTACATCTAAGGATTCAGGATTTTGGAATATTCATATTCTATATTCAAATGATATTAAGGTTATTGGTGTTAATATCGATTCAGGTGATTTTAATTCACCATCAACTGATGGAATAGATATAGACTCAAGCTATAATGTGTTAGTTGAAGGAGTTATATCTAATACAAATGATGATTCAATATGTATTAAATCAGGTCGTGATTATGACGGAAGAAGAGTAAATATTCCATCACACGATATTGAAATTAGAAATTGTACTATTAAAAACGGATTCGGAATAACACTTGGAAGTGAGCTTACTGGCGGTATATATAATATCAATATCCATGATATTAAATATAAGGGTACAGATTGCGCATTTAGAATAAAATCAAGTAATCAAAGAAAGGGATATGTTAAGGATATTAACATATCTAATTTGGATTGTATTAATGTTAAATATTTATTTAATATTAACCTAAATTGGAATCCAAATTACAATAAATGTGTAATTCCAACCACTTTAGGCTTAGAATATAAGGATTATTATGATATAATAACTAAAAGGATAGATGGAGAAAATACCTTAGTTGATAATATTAATATCTCTAATATTAAATCCATCTATAATAGTGATTACGAAGGTATATCAAGAGTATTTCATATAGAAGGCTTTGATGATAACCATATTAAATCTATTAGAATAAAGGATTCTAATATAGAAGGAATAGAATATGGTTATATCAAAAATATCGATAATTTAGAAATTATAAATACTGAAATAACTACAAAAATTGATATTGATAACAAAAACAATTCTTATGATGAGAGGTGATTTTTCATGAGAAAATTAAAAAAGCTATTAATAATACCTATTTTAGGATTATTATTCTTAGTTTCATCATGTGCACTATTTAGTGATATTCAAAATGCATTTAATATTAATGGAAGTAGAACTGGATCAACACCACAATCAAGCCAAACAACAGGTAGTGGTAGCGGAAGTACATCAAGTCCTAGTTCATCAGAGGGTGCGACATCAAGTCAAGGAACTACTCAAGAGTCAACTATAACAGGCACAGAAATTATAATTGATAATAATGGTAATTATGATTTCACAGACATCA
>JAEEHU010000077.1 GCA_016280975.1 Acholeplasmatales bacterium
TAATGAAATAATTAAAAGTGCAAATGGATATGATTTTCCATATATTTTTGATGAAACAAATGATTATAAGGTTATCCTAAAGGATAATAAATCAAAAAGAGTATTAAAAATTAAAACTACATATCCTGTAGTAGTTATTTATACTTGTAACTATACAGGTGATGAGATTATGAATAATGATAAGAAGATGACGCCATATTATGCAATATGCTTAGAATGTATGTATCATCCTAATACAATTAATAGTCCTTTTTTAAAGGATAAAAAGGATATATTACGTGCATCTGAATTATATAATGAAACAGTAGAATATTATTTTGAGGTGGAAAATGATTAGACTAGATGGATATATGAAGGGAGTCAACCTAGGTGGTTGGCTATCTCAAGGAAGCTTAGAGCTATCACATATTGATTCATTTATTAAAGAAGATGATATTAAAAGAATAAAGGAAATGGGCTGTGATCATTTAAGATTACCAGTTGATTTTGAAAACATCTATGATGAAAAGAAGATGTGTGATAATGAAATAGGATATAAATATATCGACTTATGTATTTCATGGTGTAAGAAGCATGGCTTAAATGTAGTATTAGATCTACATAAGGCACCAGGATATGTATTTGATGATTTTGAATATTCTAGTGGCTTCTTTAAAAATGAAAAGCTTCAAGGCTTATTTTTAGATATTTGGGATAGATTATCGAAAAGATATTCTAAATATTCAAATATGATGATTTTTGAAATGCTAAATGAGGTTACAAGCTTTGATGTAATTGATGAATGGAATGATTTAGCGTTAAGATGCATTAAAACTATTAGAAAGAACGCACCTGATGTTAAAATTCTGTATGGTGGTGTTGGTTATTCAAGTGTAAAGGCTGTTAAATTTATTCCAGCGCCATACGATAAGAATATCGTTTATAATATTCATTGCTATGAGCCAATGGCATTTTCACATCAAGGAGCATACTGGGTAGATAAGATGCCACTTGATTTTAGAATTTCTTATCCTGTCGAAGAGGATAAGTATAGAGAAATTACTGAAATAGTTCCAAGTATCAAGGAAGGTACACTTGGAGATGCAGATAATGCACTTAAATTATTAGGTGATGATTTCTTTATTAACCTATTTAAAGAGGCAGTAGAATGGGCAGAAAAAAATAATGTATCACTTTACTGTGGTGAATATGGTGTAATCGATAGAGCAGATACTAAATCTACTTTAAGATGGATTAAGCATATTAATAGTGCATTTGAACACTATAATATCGGAAGAGCTATTTGGAGCTATAAGAAAATGGATTTCGGTATTATAGATGATCATTATAAGGATATTTATGATGAATTAATTAAGTATTTATAATTTGGAGGTTATATGAGAGTCGGTGTTGATGTAGGAGGCACAACTGTTAAGGTTGGCTTCGTTGATGATTATAAGATTGTTGATAGATTAGTTGTTGAAACTAAAAAGGAGACATTATTTCAGGATGTATTAAAGGCCATTAAGGATTATTCAGAAAAGAAGAATTATACCTTAGAAAAGATGGGCTTTGGTCTTCCTGGCCATGTAGTTGGAAATGTAATAGATAAGCTTCCAAATGTAGGTATTGAAAACTTAGATTTAGAACCAATTGTAAGAGATTATTTCCCAGACTTAGAATTTGGATGTACTAATGATGCAAACGCAGCAGCGTTAGGTGAATTACTTGCAGATTGTAATTCTAATGGCTCAGGCTATATGATTACACTTGGAACTGGTGTTGGTGGCGGACTTGTAATTGAAGGTAAGGTTAGAGATGGATCTCATGCAAACTGTGGTGAAATAGGTCATATGTTTGTTGACTTTGTTCATAATTATAAGTGTGCATGTGGCTTACATGGCTGCTTAGAGACTGTCGCATCAGCAACAGGTATAGTAAGAGTTGCTAAGGATTATCACAGTGTATTTGAAACTAAGCTAAATAAGGATACTATGACAGCAAAAGATATTATGGATGCTGCTAAAGAAGGAGACCAATTGGGATTATTTGTATTAAATATGGTATCTGATGCATTAGGTAGAGCTATAGCCGCAATAGAGGTATCAGTTGATGTTGATACATTCTATATTGGTGGTGGAGTATCAAATGCTGGTGATATCCTAATTAATAGAATTAGAGAGTATTATAAAAGATATGCTCACTTTGCAGTTAAAAATATAAGCATAAAAAAAGCTATGCTTGGAAATGACGCAGGTATGCTTGGGGCAGCTTATTTATAAAATGTGAAAAGTTCACTTTTAAGTGAGCTTTTTTTGTTTTTACTAGTAGAATAAACTATAAAAAATTGTTAAAATATTCATAGTTTATTAATTGATTTTGTAGGAGGTTAATATGAGTAGTAAACTAGAATATCCAATAAGATTGAATCATTTAGGAACTAAGACCATTGAAACAGAAAGATTAATATTAAGACCTCTTACTTTAGATGATATAGATGCTGCATTTTCTAACTGGACATCAGATGCTAAGGTTGCTGAATTTTTAAGATGGGAAAGCCATAAAGATATCAATGTTACAAAAAGTGTATTTGATATATGGGTTAAAAACTATAAGGAAAAGGACTTTTATCAATGGGGAATTGTATTAAAAAGCATTAATGAGCCTATTGGTACAATATCCATTGTTGATATTAAAGAAAATTTAGGAATAGCACATATAGGCTATTGTATTGGAAGCCACTGGTGGCATCAGGGTATAACAACTGAAGCCTTCAAGGCTATTATTCCATTTTTATTCAATGAGGTTGGATTTAATAGAATTGAATCAATGCACGATCCTAATAATCCACATTCAGGTAGTGTTATGAAAAAGTGTGGATTAAAATATGAAGGAACATTAAGAAGTGCTGACTTCAGTAATAAAGGTATAGTAGATGCCTCAATATATGGATTATTAAAAGAAGAATGGGAAAAAGGAGAATAAGATGAAAAAGAAAGAGAAAAAAACACAATCAAGAGCAGATAACGTTTATTTAGTAATAAATCTAGTACTTGCTATCGCATCACTTGTATTATCATTATTATTATCAGGTGAGATACTTGCAGGAAATCAACCACAGGTATCTACATTTTTAGGAATAGTAATTATAATTCAAGTAGTATTTCAACTTTTATTATTTATGGTATATAAAAAGGCTAAGGATAGAATTAGAATTCTATTAGTAGGATTAGTATATATAGCCGCTGTAGTACTAGCATTTATGGCAAAAGATAATTATATATTATTCTACGTAGCTAATGCTTTAGTTGTTATTGCTATGGCACTTGATCAGTTTATGTTAACTGAAAAAGAAAAAACAAAGAGTGGTATGATTACAAATATTTTACTTGGTTTAATATTTACTGCACTTGCTGTTGCGATACTTCTAAATATAACAGAAGAGAATAAACTATATATTTCATATGTAACAGTTATTTTATTCTTACTTTCTGCATTTAGAAAGTTATTATTCCCATCACTTAGATTTGGAAAAATTAGATTATTTGTTGATATATTAATTAGAACTCACGCACTTGATGTATTTGTAGGCTTAGTTGCCTTCATTATTGCATTCTCATTTATGTTCCCAATGGTTGAACCAACTATTACAACATTCTGGGATGGAATGTGGTATTCGTTTGCCGTTGTTACAACAATAGGATTCGGTGATTTTGCAGCAACTACCCTAGTTGGAAGAATACTTACAGTAGTACTTGGAATATACGGAATAGTAGTAGTTGCTATTATGACAAGTGTTATTGTTAATTTCTATAATGCTGTATCAGCAAAAGAAAAGACGAGTGACATTATTAAATAATTTGGATGTGATTTTATGAAGCTAAATTTTAAAAATGATTATAATACTATAGGTGATATTAAAATCTTAAATAAGCTTATAGAATATAAGGATGAAAAGAATATTGGCTATGGTGAGGATTATCACTCAAAAGAATTAAATGATATGGTTAATAGTATTATTGGTAAAAATAGTGATACATATATCCTATCTGGTGGTACTATAACTAATGTTATTGGTTTATCTCAAATATTAAAATATCCATATGAGGCAGTTATAACTGGTGAGAATTCTCATATTAATGTTCATGAGACAGGAGCAATAGAAGCTTCATCTCATAAGATTATATTAACACCACTTAAAAATGGTAAGATTGATATATCTAAGATTAAGGATACTTATAATAGATTTACTGATAACCATATGGTATTACCAAAATGTTTATACTTAAGCGATGCCAATGAATTAGGCCTAACATACACAATAGAAGAATTAAAGGAAATATCTAATATTTGTAAAGAATTAAATCTTTATTTCTTTATTGATGGTGCGCGACTTTCTCAAAGCTTAGTATCAGAAGGATATACACTAAAAGATATCGCATCTTTATGTGATATGTTTTATTTAGGTGGAACTAAGAATGGACTTCCTTTTGGTGAATTATTAGTAATAATAAATGATGAATTAAAATCTAATTTTAAGTTCTTGCTTAAAAATAAATTAGGCTTGCTTGCTAAAGGCTTTGTTGGGGCAATTATGTTTAAGGAATATCTTAAGGATAATTACTATTTAACACTTGCAAGTAAAGCTTTAACTTATGCTAATAAGATAAGAGATAGATTAAATAAATATTTAATTTATCCAAATAAAACAAATCAAATATTTATTAAGGTTAGTAATGATATTTTTGATAAATTAAATGAGCAAGTCGAATTTGAAATATGGGAAGTATCAGATTCCTATAAGGTAATAAGACTTGTAACATCATATAATACAAATGATGATGAAATAAATGAGTTATTTAATATATTTGATAAATTAGGATTATAGTTTGGAGTTTTATAATGAATATTACATTTTCTAATGTTACATTTAAATATATTGAAAAGAAGATATTAGATAATGCTTCATTTTCTA
>JAEEHU010000078.1 GCA_016280975.1 Acholeplasmatales bacterium
TAAGGAGAAACTATCTAATAATTTATCTCCAGCTACTTTTGAAAATTCATTTAAAGATGTAAATGTAGTTGCAAAAGAAGAAAATGGAGTTATAAGTGTAGTAGTTCCTACTGCGTTCCTTAGACAAAGAATCAATACACTGTATTATAATACTATAAATAATGATATAGTTCCTAAATTAACAACTCAAAAATTAAAGATTATTTTTGTCTTAGAAAATGAAATACAAGCTAAAAAGTCTGTACCTCAACCTCAACCAAAAATGTCTACTTATAATTTAAATAGAAACTATTCTTTTGAATCTTTTGTTGTTGGTGAATCAAATAGAAATGCATATTTAGCTGCATCTAAGGTAGCTGAAAATCCAAAATCAGGTTTATTTAACCCACTTTATATATTTGGTGGAGTAGGTTTAGGTAAAACTCACCTAATGCAAGCTATTGGTAATTATATTTCAGATAATGATATAAATACTAAAATTGTATATGTTCAAGCACAAGATTATTCAAATGATTATATTAAAGCATCTGGAAGTAAGGATTTTAAACAATTTGATGAAAAATATAGTGATATAGATATATTATTAATAGATGATATTCAAATGTTATCTAAAAAACCTGGTTCACAAGAACAATTTTTCAAGCTTTTTAATGACATGACTAATAAAAATAAGCAAATTGTTATTACATCAGATAGAACTCCAACTCAACTTGAAGGATTTATGGATAGATTAACTTCAAGATTTTCATTTGGATTATCTGTAGATATTCATCAACCTGATTATTCACAAAGAGTAGAAATTTTAAAGAAAAAAGCATTAGAAAAAACAGAAAAAACAGTACCAGATAATGTACTTTCTTTTATTGCTGAAAAATTTAGTAGTAATGTACGTGATCTTGAGGGTGCTTTAAATAGAGTTATTCAATTTTCTGAATGGGAAAATAAGGAAATTACTTTAGAAAATGCTAAGCAATCATTAGATATTTTAATTAAAAGTATTAAAAAAGAAGATAATGATTATGAAAAATGTTTATCTGTTATAGCTGGTTTATATAATATTGACGTATCTGAAATTATTGGTGTATCAAGAAAGACAAAAATCTCTACAGCTAGACAAATTTCTATGTATATTTTAAAAACAAAATATGAGTTAACTTATTCAAAAATTGGTAGTATTTTAAATA
The DNA here is from genome assembly GCA_016280975.1 of Acholeplasmatales bacterium. GTDB lineage: Bacteria > Bacillota_I > Bacilli_A > Acholeplasmatales > Anaeroplasmataceae > Anaeroplasma. The sequence goes on from JAEEHU010000078.1 coordinate 1,185, forward strand.
ATAGAGATCACTCAACAATCATGAGTGGATGTAATAAAATTGAAAATGAATTAAAAACCGATGAAGAATTAAAATTAGCGGTAGAAACTATACTAAAAAAATTATAAAAGTTTGTGGATTATCATTTATTTTCCACATTATTTATGATATAATTTAATAGTGTAGTTAAAACGTTTTTTAAGGATTTTCCACAAATCCACACTGACTAATAATAACTATATAAATAATTAATTTAAAATTTATGGAGGAAGCATGAATTTAACCATTGACCGTGAGGTATTACTTGAAAATTTAAATGTAATTTCTAGAGGCTTACCAAATAAGTCACCAATGCCAATTTTAACTGGTATAAAGTTATATACAACTGAAAGTGATTTATTCTTAACTTCATCTAATTCTGATATATCTGTTGAAGTAGATATTAATGATTCATCACTTCAAATTGAAGATGCAGGACAAACAGTAGTTCCAGGTAGAGTATTTATAGAAATTATTAGAAAAATAAATTCTAGAAAAGTTAATTTATTCTTATCAGATGATAAAATTTTAGTTATTAAATCTGGTAATAGTGAATTTAAATTAAAAATTATGGATTCATTTGATTATCCAAAAATTGATTTTGTTCCACTAGAAAATCCACTTACTATTTCATCTGATATTTTAAAGGATATAATTAAGTCTACATCATTTGCTACAGCTCAATCAGAAAGAAAGCCAATATTAACTGGTGTAAATTTAATTAATAGCTTAGGTAAATTAATTGCTACAGCTACAGATTCTTTTAGATTATCTCAAAAGATAGTAGAAATCCCTGAATATAAGGATTTTAATATTGTTATTCCAAATAAATCATTAGATGAATTATTAAAGGCAATTGATTCATATGATGGTGATTTATCATTATATTTTTCAAATAATAAATTATTAATTGCTTATAAGAATGTTTGTTTCCAAACAAGATTACTTGATGGTAATTATCCAGATACATCAAGATTAATTCCATCTGATTTCCCAACTGTTGTTAAATTTAATAAGGATGAATTATTAGATTCAGTTGAAAGAGTTTCATTATTATCACCTCGTGATAAGGAAAGAGATAAGGAAATTACTTATTCAATTATTAAATTAACAATCAATAAGGATAGATCAGTTGAAATTTCTACAACAAATTCATCTATGGGTGATGCAAAAGAAGAAATTATTCCAACTTCAATTGATGTTGCAAATCCAATTACTATTGGTTTTTCATCTAAATATTTAATTGAAGCATTAAGAAGCTTCTTATCAACTGAAATTTCATTAAATTTAACTGGTGAAATTAGACCATTTATTATTCGTGGTGAAAAGGATAATAATTTAACTCAATTAATTTTACCTGTTAGAATGGACTAAAATAAATAAATTTTAAATAGTATTAAAGGTGTTTTATGAAAAATATTACACCTTTTTTCTTTTATATAGTTTTAAAGCTATAAAAATAGCCTATTTTTCGTTTTTTTATATAATGTGATAATTTATATATTTCATAAAAAAAATAAAAAAATATAGTGTTTTTCTTTGCTTTTTTTATTCTATATGATATAATCATATAGAAAGGTCTGATTTTATGAAAACACTTAAAATTAAAACTGATTATATTACTTTAAGTCAATTTCTTAAGATTTTAAATTTTATCTCATCAGGTGGAGAAGCTAAATATTATTTAATGGAACATACACCACTTATAAATAATGAGCCTGATAATAGACGCGGTAAAAAATTATATCCAGACGATATTGTTAATATTGAAGGAGAAGAATTTAAAATCATAAAATGATTAATTCAATTAAATTAAAAAATTTTAGGTGTTATGATGAATTGAATTTAGATAAGTTTTCTAATTTAGTTATTTTTAGTGGAAAAAACGCGACTGGAAAAACATCTATATTAGAAGCTATTCATATTTCATCATTTGTAAAAAGTCATAGAACAAATGACTTAAAAAAGGTAATTAAATTTGATAAGGATTTTACTGAAATTGAAATTAAATCAAATAAGAAATTAAGAATTGTAATTTCAAATGATTCTAAATCACTTTTTGTTAATAACAGTCAAATAAATAAAATAGCAAATTTTATTGGTTTGATTAATGTTATTATGATATCTCCTGAGGACATGTATTTAATAAAGGGTAGTAAGGATGATAAAAGAAGATTTTTAGATATGAACTTATCACTTCTTGATAAAGAATACCTTTATGAATTATCTAAATATAAAAAAATATTAGCTGAAAGAAATTTATTATTAAAAAATGAAAAAATTGATAACATTATGCTTAATGTTTTAACAGAGGATTTAGTTAAATCACTTAGTATAATTTATCAAAAAAGAATAAATTTCATTAATAAAATAAATGAGTATTTAGTTGATATTTGTAAGAATTTAAAAATTGGTAATTTAAATTTAATTTATAAGCCATCCTATAATCAAAATGATATTTTAAAATCATTTTTAAATAAAACTAATCAGGATATGTTTTTAAAATCAACATCAATTGGATCACATAGAGATACATTTATTATTGAGCTAGATAATAAGGATGTAGCAAGCTATATAAGTGAAGGTCAAGCAAGAATAACATATATTGCAATTAAGCTTGCACTAAAAATGATTATTGAAGAAAAAAATGAAACTATTTTGTTACTAGATGATATATTTTCATCACTTGATTCAACAAAAATTGAATCATTAACAAATTATGTTAGTAAATCTAATCAAGTGTTTATAACAACTACTTCAATTTTAGATATTCCAGATAATATCATCAAAAATGCAGTAGTTATAAGATTATAAAATAAGGAGAAGCGTATGGAAAAGGACAATGAAGCATTAAAAAAGGAAATAGCTGAGCTTACAGGTAATAATCCTGATTCAAGTAACTATGGAGCTAAAAATATCCGTATTTTAAAGGGATTAGAGCCAGTTAGAGAGCGTCCAGGTATGTATATTGGTTCAACAGGAAGAACTGGTCTACATCATCTTGTATGGGAAATCACAGATAACTCAGTTGATGAAGCGTTAGCTGGATATGCAACTCATATTAAGGTTGAAATATTACCAGATGATAATACTAATCCAGATCATCCTGCATCTATTATTAGAGTTACAGATGATGGACGTGGTATGCCAATTGATTTACACCCTGAAACAAAGCGTCCTGCACTTGAGGCAATATTCTCTGTACTTCACGCAGGTGGTAAATTTGATGATGGTGCATATAAGGTATCAGGTGGTCTACATGGTGTAGGTGCATCTGTTGTTAATGCCCTATCTGAATGGCTTGAAGTTACAGTAATGAGAAATGGCAAAATGTATACTGAAAGATTTGAGCGTGGTGCTGTTGTTAAAGACTTATATGAGCATGGCACATCAGATCATACAGGTACTATAGTTACATTTAAGCCAGACTTTGAAATGTTTCATGAAACTTTAATATTTGATTATGACACTATCAAGGATAGAATGCAAAAGACTGCATATTTAAATAGTGTTTTAACAATCACAGTTGAAGATTTAAGAGATCCTGAAAATATTATTTCTAATACATATCACTACGATGGTGGTATCAAAGAATACGTTGAATATTTAGGTACAGGAAAAATTAAATTAAATTCTGATATTATCTATACAAATTCTATTGGTTCATATAAAGAATTAAATTCAAATGGTGTTGAAGTTAAGCGTGATGTAATTATTGAGGTTGCAATGCAATATAATGCATCTTATAATTCTACAATTTATTCATTTGTTAATAACGTATCAACAACTGAAGGTGGACACCATGAGGAAGGCTTTAAGCTTGCGTTAACAAGAGAATTAAAGAAGTATGCTGAAAATAATAAGCTATTTAAGAAAGATGAAGATATTACAAGAGAAGATACTTTAGAAGGTTTAGTTGCAATTATTTCAATTAAGCATCCAAATCCAGAGTTTGAGGGTCAAACAAAGAGTAAGCTTGGTAACCCTGAGGTAAGAGGTCTTGTAAATAAGTCATTTGGCGAGGCTTTAGAAAGATACTTAGCTGAGCATCCAGTTGACGCAAAAACAATAATAGAAAAGATTTTAGCAGCATCTCGTGCTAGAAAGGCAGCTCAAGCTGCAAGAGATGCAACAAGAAGAAAATCTCCACTTGATAATTTAATGCTTTCATCTAAGCTTTCAGATTGTCGTTGTAAGGATCCTTCTAAATCTGAGATTTATCTAGTAGAGGGTGATTCTGCCGGTGGTTCTGCTAAAACTGGTAGAAACTCAAATTATCAAGCAATCCTACCTTTAAGAGGTAAGGTATTAAATGTTCAAAAGGTACAATTAGTACGTGCTTTAGAAAATCAAGAAATTCAAACAATGATTCGTGCAATTGGTACTGGTATTGGTGAAGAATTTGATATCACAAAGGCAAGATATCATAAGATAGTAATCATGACCGATGCCGATGTCGATGGTGAGCATATTTGTATATTATTATTAACATTCTTCTATAGATTTATGCGTGGTTTAATAGAGGCAGGATATGTTTATGTTGCAAAGCCACCTCTATATAGAATTCAATTTGGTAAGCAAATGGATTATGTTTATTCTGATGAAAGCCTAGAAGCAATCAAAAAGGAAAAATATGCCGGTAAGAAATATGATGTTCAAAGATATAAAGGTCTTGGTGAAATGGACCCTAAGCAATTATGGGATACAACAATGGACCCAAGATTTAGAACATTAACTAGAGTACATCTTGATGATGCACAGGTTGCAGATCAAACATTTGAAATGTTAATGGGTGAAGAGGTAGAGCCTCGTAAGTTATTTATTCAAAATAACGCTCATTTCGCTGATAACATTGATATATAGGAGAGATGATATATGGCAATGAATGAAAAGGATTTAGAGTTTGAAAAGGCTCTAGAGGAAAGAAAAGAAGATTCAGTTGAACAATTAGATGTTAATAATAAAATGAAAACATCATTCTTAAATTATGCGATGAGTGTAATTATTGCGCGTGCTTTACCAGATGCAAGAGATGGTTTAAAGCCTGTTCAAAGAAGAATTTTGTATGGAATGAATGAGCTAAAACTATTTTCTAACGTTCAACATAAAAAGTCAGCGAGAATTGTCGGTGATGTAATGGGTAAGTACCATCCACATGGTGACTCATCTATTTATGAAGCAATGGTTAGAATGGCTCAAGACTTCAGCTATAGATATCCACTAGTTGATGGTCATGGTAACTTTGGTAATATCGATGGTGATGGGGCCGCTGCGATGCGTTATACAGAGGCTAGAATGTCTAAAATAGCCATGGAAATGCTAAGAGATATCGATAAGAATACTGTTGATTTTTGTGAGAACTATGACGCTACTGAGCAAGAACCAGTATTATTACCATCAAGAATTCCAAACCTACTTGTTAATGGTACAACAGGTATCGCTGTAGGTATGGCAACTAATATTCCACCACATAATTTAGGTGAAGTAGTTGATGGATGTATTGCATTAATTAATAACCCTGAATTAACATCAGAGGATTTAATGGAATATATTAAGGGTCCAGATTTCCCAACAGGTGGTTTAATTTTAGGACGTGATGGTCTTCATAGTGCTTATACAACTGGTAATGGTTCAATCATTATTAGAAGTAAGGCACATATTGATGAGCTTGATAATGGTAAATACGAGATTGTAGTTACTGAAATACCTTATGGTATTAATAAGCAAAGAATAATGGAAAGAATTGCGCAGGTTGTTAAGGATAAGATTATTGATGGTATCACAGATTTAAGAGATGAATCATCAATGGCAGGCTTAAAAATCGTTATTGAATTAAAGCGTGATCAAAATATCAACCCTGATGTAATTTTAAACATGTTATATAAGTATACTCAGCTTCAATCAAGCTATAGTATGAATATGGTATGCTTAGTTGATAATAAGCCAGTTGCTATTACACTTCATGATGCTTTAGATGTTTATATTAAGCATCAAATCGATGTAATAACAAGAAGAACTGAATTCGATTTAAAGAAGGATTTAGATAGAATTCATATTTTAGAGGGTTTATTAATAGCTCAAGATAATATTGATGAGGTTATTCATTTAATTAGAAGCACAAAGGATGGCTCTGAAAAGGAAAAGCTTATGGCTAGATTCAATCTAGATGATGTTCAAGCACAAGCAATCCTAGATATGCGTCTTCAAAGATTATCTGGTATGAACTACGATAAGATTGTTGAAGAAAGAAAGAGTCTTTTAGAGGAAGTAGAATACTTCAAGTCTGTACTTGCTGATAATAGTAAGAAAAATGAAATCTTAATTAATGAATTAACTGAAATTAAGAGTAGATTTAATGATGAAAGAAAGAGTGAAATTGCATTAAATCAAGATATTGATATTTCAAATGAGGATTTAATATCAAGAGAAAATGTAATTGTTACTGTAACATCACTTGGTTATGTTAAGAGAATGAAAAGATCAGAATATCGTGCTCAAAATAGAGGTGGCGTAGGTATTACTGGTATGAAGGTTCATAAGGAAGATGATATTAAATTTGCCCTTCCTACATTTACTCATGACTACATTTTATACTTCACAAATAAGGGTAGAGTTTATGCAACAAAGGGATATCAAATTCCTGAAGGAAATAGAACATCAAAGGGAATTCCTCTTGTAAATATTTTAAATTTCCAAGAAGGAGAACAACTTCAAGCAATGTGTTCTGTTGAAGATTACAAGGATGAAGAAAAGTTAAATAATAAGTATTTATTCTTTGTAACTAAAAAAGGTACAGTTAAAAGAACAAGCCTATCTTTATTTAAAAATATAAGACAAAATGGTATTATAGCTATTACACTTGATGAGGACGATGAGGTTTATCGTGTAATTCAAACTGATGGTAATAGAGAGATTGTA
>JAEEHU010000079.1 GCA_016280975.1 Acholeplasmatales bacterium
CCACAATTAATTCTAAGAAGATATGGTGAAAAGATTAATAGATATAATTTAAAAACAAAAGAATATATTCCATATGGTAATATAAAAAGTTGTTTTAAAGAGAAAAATTTATATCCTTTAGATTTAGAATTAAAATTACGCGACATTGAAAGTAAATTTGCCGATTTACTTAATAATAAAATATTAAATGCTACTGATGAAATCATATTATATAGACATGAAATTGCTTTAATTAAGAAGTTTTTAGTATTACAAACATTTAGAGTACCTGATGCATTAGTAGAACAGCCTGGTGCTAAAGATAGACCTGAATTTAGTGAAAAATTATATGGATATAAGGAAAAAACAATTGAAGGTGAAAGTTTTAAAGATTATATTTTTAGAACAATGCGTGTAATTATAGATTCAGAGAGTCTAGAAAAAATACCTGAACATCCTGATGTTACTTATGAAGCCATAAAATGGATGCTTTTATATAATAATTGTTATTTAACATTTTGGGATAGTAAAGATTCAGGTGAGGATTTTATAATTACAGATAGAGGAATGACTTGTGAGCATGAAAAAACAAGATTCCAATTTGAGCATCTAGGCTTAAAAGAAGAACTTATAAAAGAAGGTTATATGCTTTCCCATTTGATGGACCCATCAACTCCTAAAGATATGAAGGAAAAGTATTTCCTAGAAGGTGAGAAAAGTAGATTTGTTTATGCAAATTATTATATGTTCTCAATATCAGAAAATAGAATGATTGGTCTAATTAATCCTTGGTATAGATTACATTATGATGCAAATAAAATTAAATGGTTTAATGGGACTCCAGATGTTTTTCCATGTATGTTATCTAAAGAAGCACTAGAACCAAATAGTAATAGATATGTTAATCAAGATAAATCAATTGATGGTGTTTTTTATGAGAATTATTTTGATCCTAAGGACGAATATATTTATAAAATAAAAGATTTATCATTTAAAGATGTTTGTGTTATCAATTGTATGATGCTTGATAGAGTTGCTTCAGTCGTTGGATTTGTAGATACAAAAAGGATTGTAAAAAGTTTAAATATTTATACTAATTTATATGTTCATTTAAATGATTATTCAGAACTAAAAAGAATTCTTTTTGAGAATGGATATGATTTCCCTAAAACTAAAAAGCTTATGGATATTGCATTTGGGATAACATATATTAACTTTACTCCAGAAGAACAAAAATATATTAATTTTATTATTAACTTAAAAAATAAAATGAAAAATGTTAAAATATAGTTGCTCCTAGCACCCAAACCCTTGGAAACTTGGGAGGTGCATAAAATGAGCATGAACGAAGAAATTGATGTTGCTTATAATGCTACTCTCAAGAAAATAAATGATTACATTTATCGAAATGAGGTAAAGAAAACTTATATTGCAGCTGCATTTGGTGTTTCTAGACAAACACTACTTGATTATCTTAAGGGTAATAATGATATGCCATATAAGTTTATATGGCCCTAGTCAAAATTAAGGGGGTGTGGGGGAATTTTCGCTAGTCAAAAATGAGTGGGAACCCCTGTACAAAATCGAGTGGTTGATAAACCATAATATGAAATTTGAGGTGACTTCATAAAGCCACCTCTTTTTACATACACTTGATCACGATTTTTTAAAAACTTATCCATATTTAAATCAAGCATTACCTTGGTTCTAAATATGCTTAAATTACTATTTTTATATCCATTTAGAGCTTAATTTATCTAATCGACAATTTAATGACTCTATATGATCAATATCTTTAATTGTAGTTTCAACTGGTTACATAGCGCACGAATTCTATAATAGCACAAGAGCCTTTTTATTAGTTTCATAATAGCAAGTCAAAAATAGGTGGGAGCATATGCAATAATACAACCACTCATTTCTGAACAGCGTTATCAATCCCACCTATTCTTGAACTTTACTGTTTATATTATTTATGCAACAATTAATGAATTCGGATCCTCACTAAAAAGTGGGGATTTTTCTTTGTCCAGTTTTCTTGACACTTTAGTGAAGAAATTAAAAATATCGGATATACTTTGGGTACTTTCTAAGAAAGGAGGTACTCAAAATGTCAAAACTAAATATTCTAGATGTTTGGAACATAATGTATGGTTCAAGCCAAGAAGTTTATGACTATGCTGGAAGGCTTATGAAGAAATCTGCCTGTGGGAATCCAAATAGTAGATTCCATCCAACATTAGATCATATAAGACCATTGTCAAAGGGCGGAGCTAATGTTCTAGACAATATTGTGATTTGCCATCGTGATACCAACGAGGAAAAAGCTGATTGCTTCCCTCATTGGAAGGCAAATGGCAGAAGATTTCATGCTGTAAGAGTTAAAGGCTCTAGAGTAGAATATGAAATCGTCAAAGATTAAAATTAAATATATATAGGATAGATTCATTCTCCTTGAATCATCCTATTCCGTTATTGTGGAGTTCATTCCTCCTTTCGAAGAACTATGTTGGTTTAAATATCAGCATAGTTTTTTTATTTTTCTTTTAAAAAATTTAAAATATTTTTTCATTTTGCAGGAATCGGGCATTTTACCTCCCTAACCGTACCCGATGCGTTTTGTAAACTATAGCTGTAATCGATAAGATAACAACTCTTAAAGATTCAAAACCAAAGAAAAGGAGGCGATGTGAAATGCTCTCAGATGACATTATTAAGATAGTTCAAGATGTTCTTAATCACTGGGCAAAAGGCTGTGGATTACCTCTAGCATGGAAAAAGGATCTACTAAGCTATGCTACAGAGGATATGAGAAATAGTAGAAAGGATTTTGCTATATTCAGAAGAATACATGAAGAACTATGTCCTACTAAATAATAAAAACTAAATATTTATATTAATTAAATAGGTTGACTTGTCCCTATTAAAAAGAAATTACATAAGCTAATTATTTAGCATTATAGGTTATGGCTTAACCTAGAAAAGCCAAAACTAATATTAAATAAAGAATAAATAAAAATGAAAGGAAAAAATTAATTATTAAAATTAAGAGGTAAACAAAAATGGAAGGATTTATTACAGTTCAATGCAAAGTAAAAATGGAAGATAACAAAGGAGAAAGACCAGTAATTTCAGCGGCTTTATTTACTAACCCTAACGCTCCTTACTCAAAGAATGGATATGGTATAGTAAAGGCTACTCCAAAGTATCCAGTATCATTCTCAAAGCTAAGAAATGTTTGTGCAGAAAAGA
>JAEEHU010000015.1 GCA_016280975.1 Acholeplasmatales bacterium
ATATTTATTATGTGCAAAAAATATTAGGTAAAAATGAAGTAGAAAGAAGAATAAATTCTTTAATTAGTAACTTTTAACTTGCAAATAAAATAAATCATGATATGATAGTATGTGCGTGATGGCACATACATATGGCCTGTTGGTGAAATGGTTAACACATCGCCCTCTCAAGGCGACATTCATGGGTTCAAGTCCCATACAGGTCACCAGATAAATAATTAATTCGAATTTCTTAGTTGAAATTCGATTTTTTTTATTTCTTTATGATATCATAGTTATAGGAGTAATGAATCGATATAAAATGGATGTGGTTTTGTGAAAACTATCAAAAAGAGTCTTTATGACTGGTGTATAGAAAATAAGAAATACAATTTAATAGAAGAGTGGATGGATAATGAAAACCATCTATCTCCGAAAGAAGTTTCTTATGGTTCAAATAAAAAGTATATGTGGAAATGTTCAAAAGGACATATTTGGGAAGTAAGTATATATGATAGAATAAAGGGTAACGGATGTCCAGTATGCGCAAATAAAAAATTATTGGTTGGTTACAATGATTTACTGACTAAGAATCCAGATGTTGCAAGTGAATGGCATCCAAATTTAAACGGAAATCTAAAGCCAAGTGATGTTATTTATACAACTACTAAACGTGCTTGGTGGAAATGTAATAAATGTGGTAATGAATGGGAGACATCAATTCGTGATAGAACATATAGGAAAATGAGTTGTTGTCCTAAATGTTCATTAATAAAAAGAGGAGAAATCAAAAGATTAACTAGTTTAAAACGAAATGGTGGAATAAAGAACCGAATTCTTATAGAAGAATGGGATTATGAAAAGAATTATCCATATACACCTAACGATTTTACTGAAGGAAGCAATAAATCAGTATGGTGGAAATGTAGCAACAATCATAGTTGGAAATCGAAAATTGGTAATAGAACAATATTAGGTAGAGGTTGCCCATATTGTTCAAATGTTAAAGTATTACCTGGTTACAATGATTTTGCCACAATGCATCCAGAATTATTATCAGAATGGGATTATGAAAAGAATGGTGACTTGAAACCAAATGAAGTAATGAGTGGTTCAAGTAAAAAAGTATGGTGGAAGTGTGAGATTGGTCATTCGTATTTATCTTCACTTAATCATAGAACCTCATCAGATTCTACAGTTTGTCCTATCTGTTATTCAGGAAGACAAACATCATTTGCTGAACAAGCAGTTTATTATTACGTTAAAAAAGCATTTCCTGATGCTATAAATAGATATAAGAATATATTTGGTTCAAGATTTGAACTAGATATCTTTATTCCATCGTTTAATACTGCAATTGAATATGATGGAGAAGCATGGCATAAAAAAGACAAATTAAAACGTGAGCAAGAAAAGTATAAGATATGTAGTAGCCATGGAATAAGGTTGATTAGGTTACGTGAAAAGGAATATGAATTAGGTAGTGATATAGCTGACTATGGTTTCATATACGATAATCTATACAAACATAATGTTTTAGAGTATGCTATAACTGAATTATTAAAGTTCTTATTGTGCCATCCTTTAGCACTACCTTTTGATGTTAACATTGAAAGAGATAAATATGAAATATTTAATAATATTTATAAAATAGAGGAAGATTCTTTTGAAAAGAATTTTCCAGAACTTGCTAAAGAATGGCATCCAACAAAAAATGGTAATTTAAAACCAAATATGTTTAAACCATATTCTGATCATAAAGTATGGTGGTTATGTTTAAAATGTGGTTATGAATATCAATCAACTATTGGACATCGTAGTTATGGTACAGGTTGTCCAAAATGTGGCATACATAAATCTGCCAAAGCAAAATCTAAAAGAGTTGCTATGATAGATTTAAAAACAGGAGAAGTAATAAAAATTTTTGATTCAATAGCTGAAGCAGGAAGACAAACTAAAAATAGCTCAAGTAATATAGGATCTGTATGTAAAGGTATTAGACCAGCTGCTGGTGGCTATTTTTGGAAATATGTTGATTAAATAGGAGAATATCAATGGCTAAAAGTATGATTGTTTTTTGAAATCATACGAGTATTCATACAATCCAGCATCTGCATATCAGTTATCAATTATGTATATTATGATAAAGGCATTTTAAATTATATCGCGAGTGTGATTGTTTATAAAGAAATGTAAAAAAAACGATTAAATTACTACTTCAATAGGCATTTAATCGAAAATTTTATCGAATATGACAATGCTTTATTATATAACACATATGAAAAGTGACGAAATAAAATTAGCGGCCAAATCATTTCAATCAATCGTAATATATGGACCTAGACAGGTTGGCAATCTACAACAGTTGATATGATTTTTGTAAAAAAATAAGTATAAAAATAGTAGTATTTAGCCGCCAAAAATGGTGGCTTTTTATGTGCTAATTTTTCCATAAATTTAAGTTACTTTGTAAAATTAAAAAACTCTTACATTTTTCACAGTTTACTATGTAAATAGCAAAAATAGTACAATTTTGTTACAAATGTAAACCAATTTTGGCAAAATATTGTTAAAAAGTATTTTAAATTTTAAAAAAATATGTTATTATACGTATGTGAAAAGCGATACTAAAAAGTAAGTAAAATGACTTAACAAAACAAAACAGAAATTACGTTATTATTTGTGATGAACCTGAACAACTCATCACGAGAATTTAATACAAGTTTTTATGTTTAATGGACTATTATGCATTAATTAAGCCATGAGAACGCTTTTTTATCATTTTCATTGTTATGTTATTTTACGTTCTTATTATTTTAATAATAAACGATGATAATTTGGCGTTTTAGAATTTTTCTTGACTTAAATTGCTTGTTTTATTATAATTTAGGTATGAAAAAGGCAAAGCTAGAGAAATCTAGTGACGCAAAGCTATAGGGTCCAAATGAATTTATAGGATAGCCAGTTGTCATCAAAGGAAACTTTATGACAACTTTTTTTGTTTATAAATTCTAAGAAGAGGAGGTTTTAGCTTTTGAAACGAGTAGTATTTATATTTAAATCAAAGTCTTTTAAAGTTATCTTAGCTTTGGCTTTGCTTGCTGCTGCTATAATAATTGCGCTTGCTATGCTACTTGGTCAAGAAGCTGGAAACTTCGTTGTTAGAGTTTCAAACGATAATTTCGAAAGACAAATAAGACTTACAACAGATATTGACAATAAGGATTCTTATTCTCCAAGTTTATATGTTGAAAGTCCAAAGGTTGATGTTATAGACGCAGATGGTAATGTAATAGGACAAAGAACACTAGTTGCAAACTTTGGTGACTATACTCCAGGATTATTCTTATTTGAAGGTTATAGAGAGCTTGATGCATACCAAGACACACTAGGCCTACAATACGTAACAGATAATCAAGGTAACTGTGCGTTATACATCTATACATTCTACGTAGTAAACATTTCAACTTCAGCAGTATCAGTATCTGCTAAGATGAATTACAGTAATGCAACAAATGGTTTAGAGAAATGTATAAGAGTTATGTCTTATGCAAAAACATCTACAACAGAAGCTCCATATATTTATTACCTACCTGATACACCAGATGAGAATGGTGAGGTAATGGATTATGTATCTGTTGGATATATTGATGGTCTTTTAAATCCATTTGCTAAATACGATAGCCAAGTATCTGGTGTCGTATATGATGATCAAAGATATCGTTTAAGTGCAAACGAAGGATCAAACTTTATGAAATATTCCGTATTCTTATGGATTGAGGGATACGATAAAGACGAAACAGACGCAGTTAGACAAGGAACAATCAATTTTGATTTAGAATTTGATATCGTAGCATAATCGATTCTAATTCGTAAAGGAGGTGTGGTAGCTTTGAAAGGTGCAATAAGAAGAAAGTTAATAACAGCAAGCTTGGGAGCTACCATGGCTTTAGTTTGTTTAACAACTACAACTTACGCATGGTTTGCTAAAAACGCTGATGCTTGGGTTGATGAATTTAAAGTTGATATTAGACAAGATGAAGGTTTAACAATATCAGTTGATAATGAAAATTTCTTTAGCGATATTACAACATCACAAGTAACAAAAGCAGTAATAGCAAAAAGACTTGGAATAGCATATGGTGATGTTACAGATCAAATGGTTTTACAATATAAAGATGATTTGACTTTAGCAAGTGTATCAACTAAAGATTTACAAACATTCACAACAGTTGATTCAAAATCTCAAACAAGCTATAGAGCACTGGATAACACAACATATTATGTTCCAAGAGAATTAGAAGCAAATGAATTTGGATATATATCATTTGATTTATATTTCAAAGCTGAGGTTGCAACATCAGATGCATTCTCAAAATATAGATTACAATTTACAACAACATCTACAACAGATAATGAGCGAGGAGTAAGCTATATTAAATCACAACCACAAACTCAAAAAATTTATAATAGCTTAACAGCATATGAAAATGGTGAAAAGGTTTATCATAGTGGAGACACAATTGAGATTAATCCTGCAAACGCAATGAGACTTGGTGTATTAACAGAAGAAAATGTATCTACTATTTATGAACCAAACACTGGTTATTCAAGTTATGCACTACAGGGTAATACAAATAATCTTTATAATCCAAGTTATAACCCAATGTTAACTTACTTCAATAATTCACATAGTGCAAAATTAGAACCACTAGATGATTTAGATGTTTATAAAAATACCCAAAAAGACTTTGATGGAAATATTTCATTTGGTACATTTGAAAGAAGTGTTGATCAAACAACTCATGAATTATCTTATAATAGATTAAAAGTCACAGTATTTTTATGGCTAGAAGGTTATGATGGAGATTATCTTCCAACAACCAAAACAAATAATGTAGAATTATTCCTTAATTTTACAAAAGTAGGATTGGAGGGATAATATGAAGGGTATAAGAAAACTAGTATTATCAATTATCTCTCTATCATTTACATTAGCATCCTTAATTACATCAACATTTGCATTCGTTGTAATGAGTAGTAATGTTGAAATAAATGCAGAGTTCAATATTGAAGGATATGAAGGTTTAGGTATATCACTTGATGGTAATGAATTTACTCAAGATATAACATCAGAAAGCTTAAAAGAAAAAATTGCTGGAAGTGTTGAGAATTATGATAAGTTATCATTTAGAGGTGTTACACCAATGCATGACAATAACGGAAAAATCAGCTTCACTTCGCTTTCTTCCATGGATGGAGAAGTTCCGTTCATGTATCTTTATAATAATCATTATATATCCGCCGATAAAAATGAAGATTACTTACAATTTGATTTGTATTTCACAGCTTTAAATTCAAAAGAAAAGTCAAAAAATTATGATTTATTTTTGGTATCTGATAAACCAGATAAGGCTGGTACAAAAATTACAGGCGTTGCATCTGAAGTTGAACTATTAACGAGTCTTACTACTCCAGCTTCAATTGATTCGCGAACTGGTGTTAGAACATCGGGACCATATAAGGATACAGCATATGTTCCAGGAGAATATAAAGCAAAAGATAAAATCACAGTTGATCCATCTAATGCTGTAAGAATAGGAGTTACAACTGGTGAATATTCAAATTCAAGTGCAGCAAATACTATGAAAATGACTGTATTTGAAACTCCAAATGAAAAAGATTTAGGTTCTAGTGCTATAGAAGGTAGAACAGATGAAAGACATAATAAAGATTTAAACGCTATGTATACTTACTATAATAGCTGGAACGTATTAAATCCACTTACAAGTGCCGCAGAAGATGGTGAAGCATTTAATACATCAAATGATTTTGAAAAAGATGCAGCGGGAAATGATAATCCTTTGGGTGTTTTAAAATATGATAATGCAACTTCTAGTTATAATATCATTAAAGTAACAATGTATGTATGGCTTGAAGGATGGGATGCAGATTACTTCTTAGGAGTGCCTATTTCTGCAAGAGAAGTGAATATTAATTTAGTCTTTGAAATGAGAGAAAGAGACTAATTAATATATAGAAATTATTTCATTTAAAGGGGGTATGAAATGAAAGTATTACTTAGAAAGTTAATAATTGGAATCATAGCACTTCTTATGCTTTCGGCAACTTTTGTCTCTACAACCTTTGCGTGGTTGAATTTAAGTTCTAAGGCGACGGTTGGAGGATTTAATTTTACTGCGTCATCTGGTTTTGGTTTCCTTGTATCGATTGATGATGTCAATTACAAGAATAACATAACAACAGATGAGATATTGAAGTCAATGCTGGTATCTTATGGTGCTGGCGAGTATAGATTGTCAGAAAATGGTGAGGAAAAGCTTTACAAGGTTAGCTACAATTCACAAGGTGAAGAAGTATTAACTGAGTTAACATCAGAACAAGTAAAAACTATTGCCTTGGGTGATAAATCTCAAGGAATTGATGCAAAACTTCAGTTATATCCGGTAACTAGTAAAAATGGTAGAGACTTTACTGACTTATATAATTCAACAACATCAGTTACAACAGGTAGATTTGTTGAATTTAAGATTTACTTTAAAGCAGTAAATCAAGATACTGACACATCATTTACTCAAACATATGATATTTATTTGAAAGGTAAAGACACAGTTGAAATGGGAGTAGTTTCTATTCCTAAGACAACAATTACATCAGAAATAACAAATGTTTTCCTTAAAAAACAGATGGAAACAATTGAGTATGATGCTAATAACGAAAAGCAAGATAAAGTATATAATGCTGGCGATAGAATAAATATCTATTCATCAAATGCTTTAAGATTCTCAACAACTGATGAATCTAATCTAACAGAAAAGCGTGATGAATTTGGACAAGTGGTTACAGAAGAAGTCGACGGAGTACAAGTTCCAGTTATGACTTATGCAACATCCGCTTCAAGAATCTATGAATTAAATGATACAGAAAATTTAAATACAGATTTAGGAAGCTACGCAACAGATTATGATAGTGTAGTTGCAGAACCAGACACTACAGATCCAACTTATCCAAGTTGGCTTAAGAATCATTATTTATATGATTGTGACTGTAATGCAATGTATACCTATTATAATAGATTGAGGACTAATGCACCTCTTACTGATAGAAAACTATCATATAACGCATTACCAAATACTATAAAGAGCCTTGATGATAATGACTATGTTAGAATAACACAAGTTAAATCAGGCGAAGAAGCAAAGTTAGTTACTTTTAGATTTTGGTTAGAAGGTTGGGACGCCGACTGTTTCGATGGGTTATCCAAAGCTATAAGTGCTAAACTATCATTTGCTTCAAAACTTATCAGTTAAATATTAGGGATTTAAAAAGTCTAAATGAAATTAAAAAGGAGAAAAAATTATGAAATTTAAGGGATTAACAAAAATCGCTTTAGCCGGTGCAGCAGTTGCAGTAACAGCTGGTACACTAGCTACTTCAACATACGCATGGTATGTTACAAATAATACAGCTACAGCTAAAAACATTACTATCGTTACTCAATCTGGTGATGGTGGTAACTTACTATTAGACCAATCAAATGGTTCAAATACAGATACAAGAACAGGAGATGCAGTTACTACATTACAATTAACTTCAAATAACGTAGCAGGTGCTAATCTAGTTCCTACAACTCCAGTTAAAATGACTGCAGCAGATGCAGTTACTGATGCAACAACTTTTGCAACTGCAAAAGCAGCTGGTACTTTATATACTTTTGCATCTGATGTTTACACACATGTTACTGGTGATACAGCATATGATAGTTCTGCAACATATATGATCGCTTCAGCAGCTACAACTGCTATAGATGCATGGGTTGATGCTCAAGGAGCTATTCAAACTACTCCATATATTGAATTCAAGATATGGGTAAACAACACAACAGCTGAAACAGTAACAATTAATGCATTTAAGGTTGTTAACACAACAACAAGTGTTACAAAGCAAACTGTTTATAGTAGAAATGGTTTACCATCTGCAGTAGGTGCAAATGATACTACATTCGCAGTAGATGCAGCCGATGCATTACGTATTGGTGTAATGAATAGTACTTATACTGAAGCAACTGGTTCTGGAAATGGTACAATTGATAAAACAGCAAATTGGACTATTTACGATAAGACAATTTTCACAGAGTATACAGTTACAAATGCTGCAACTTTAGATTTTGTAAGCTCAGCTGATGGAGATGCTAATAACTATTACTATAAGATTTTAAAAGAAGTTCCATTCGGATGTACAGCATCAGGTACTGAAAATGTTACAGTGTCATCACCTTCAGATCCATCTGCAACATTTACATCAGTAACAACAGCCGCAGCTAACCAATACAATGTTTTAACATTCAGAGTATGGCTAGAAGGTACAGATAGTGCATGTTTCGATACTTGTAGAGGTCAAACATTCACATTTGAAATTACATTTGGTAAGTCTAATTCTTAATTTGTAATTTAAAAAAATTCTGATAGGAGATAGGGTTTTCCCTATTTCCTATCAAATATATTTATTTTAAGATGCTAAATGACTAGTAAATTTTGATTATATTATTAATTGATTTACCCATCATTAATATAATAATAAAATTCATGTTTATGGGATAATCCGATATTATTATTACGAATTATTTCAGGTTACGTAGCTGCTATAGTTCTAATGTAATATGGTCATTTAGTAGATAAAGTAAATATATTTTATTTTTGTAAAAATTTGAAAAAGGAGGATGGCTTAAGTGAAAAAATACTTTAACAAATTTACTATGAGTATTATCATGGTTGTATTATCGGCTTTAACTATGATTGCGACAACCTACGCTTGGGTCGGACTCGCAACAAATTCTACAACTGATAATTTTATATTAAATGTAAAAGAAGCAGCTGATGATGATTCTGATTATGGAATTGAGTTATCTCTTTCAGGAAAAGAGAATACATTCTTTGATGAAATCCAACCCATTGATCTTAAAAAACAAATTTTATTAAATATGGGATATTCTCAAAATCAGTTATCAACTGATGGCAAGATTAATGAAGAATTTAGAAAATTAACGTTTGAACAGACTACCGTAAATAGAACAGATGACTATTATTTAACTAGTTTTAGAAACATGAATAATGAGCTAACTAAATTTCTGTCATTTGATTTATATGTAAGTGTTTATAAAATTGGTGATGATACTGGTGCGGATATTAATCTAGATGTATTTTTAAGAAATACAGTAATGACTAGTGATCTATCAACATATTATGTAAATAATGTTGTAAATTTTCCAACTGTTAATCCTTTAGGTACGGATATTTTAGGAAATCCATTAGTAACTAATAGCATACCTCTTGGTACAACTATTCAAAAGGGAAATATATCAATGTATCCAGATAACGCATCCCGTGTTGCAATTCAAAGACATAAAGTAGTTGATAAATATGATGTTAATGCATATAACTCAGGAAATGATGCATACGAACTATTAATTTATAAAAATGGTAGTGATTACCCAACATATGACTCTACAAATAACATTTATGATTTTGGGCCAGTATTACCATTAGACTATAATTTTGCTGCGTTATATCATAATTCTATGTACACAACTGATGTTTTAACATCTGTACCTAGCTCAGCTTTAAATCGTGGCGATATCACATTTAAGGATGATGGTACATCTAATCACATAGTAAAAGAATCATATGGTGTAACAGTAAGAAAGATGATAAAGTTTACAGTTTATTTCTGGTTTGAAGGATGGGATCCTGATTGCTATGCAGCAATTGATAATAAACCAGTAACACTAAATCTAGAATTCTCAACAAAGAATCCTAACGATTAATATAATAAATGCCATGTTTTACATGGCTTTTTTTAGTAAAAAGAGGAGAAAATAAAAATGAGTAATCAAGAAAAAAAATATGAGTATCTTAGTAAAAAACATGTTGACGAGATGAGAGAAGTGTGTGATGAAATAATTAAAGAATTGCAAAAAAAAGTCAAAGATTATTTCACATTCGATCCACGTTTAATAGGAAGCGGCGAAAAAAGACTTGTTACATATGAAGTTGATAGTAAAAGTTACGATTTGGATTATAACTTAATTCTTCAAAGAGATAAAAAAAATATGATTAAGAACCCTAAAAAAGTAAAGGAATATTTCATACAAAAATTGAATGAAATAAATCCAGACTACAATTTTAAATTTGCTGAAAATTCAACATCAGTAATTACGTCTAGATTAAAAACAAAAATAAACAGCTTCCAATTTAAATTTGATTTAGCTATTATGTATGAGTCAAATAATGGAAATTTGTTGAAACTAGTGTATGATAAACCTGATATATATATTTGGAACGAGGTACAACATACTAAGGATTATCAAAAAAAATATAAAGAATTAAAAAGAAATAAAAAGTTTGTAACAATAAAAAAAAGTTATTTAGATAAGAAAAATGATAAAAACCATAGAGATCATTCATCCTTTTCGATTTTTATAGAAACAATTAATGAAGTATATGATGGTATGAAAAATGACAAATAAAGAATTTTTTGACAAAATAATTATCAGTGAAGAAGAAAAAGAAAAAGCAAACTTTTATCTGAAATATCGTGGTATATATGAACATGAGCATGTAAGAGAATACTTGGAAGGATTTAAGAAAGATAAGGTTACTTACTCTGAAATTGCTACAACGTTTAGATATGATAAGAAGATAAGAAGAATACTCTTTAAATATATTGGTTTTGTAGAAGAATATATTAGAGCAATTATTTGTGAAAATTTTCAAGATTTAGAAACTATAAAAACTAATAAACTAGTTTTTGAAAAGTTAAAAAAATATGATGATATATATACAGCGTTAAATGAAATACTATTTAGTGAATTGATAGAAATAATGAACAAGAACATCGTAAATATAAAAGAACACTTTAAAAATCATTCCAAGAAAAATATGAAAGCATTATGCACTTTGAGGAATAAGGTTTTTCATAATGTGTTTATTCTTGGTTATATTAATTATGACGAGTGTGATGTTGATGGAGTAAAATCAAGTTCTTTTAGAGATAATGTTTTAAATTTGCGACAACTTTTACCATTTGATGAGATGAAAAACAATTTTGATGCTGAGATTAAAGAAGCTAAGCAACCTAATGAAAACAAATACGAAAGCCAGGTTGAATGGAGATTATTAAATGAAATAACACTTGAAATATAGAGTTTGAAAAAAATAAACATATTTTTTGTTTTAAGGGGATAAATATATGAAATTTGAGAAAAAGCTAATATTGTTATCATTATTAGGATTATTTGCTATCACAAG
The DNA here is from genome assembly GCA_016280975.1 of Acholeplasmatales bacterium. Classification (GTDB taxonomy): domain Bacteria; phylum Bacillota_I; class Bacilli_A; order Acholeplasmatales; family Anaeroplasmataceae; genus Anaeroplasma. Next base: position 11,307 of record JAEEHU010000015.1, read on the forward strand.
TTGTTTAAATAACAATAGTTCTATAATAACAAATGGAAACACTGAACCAGAGCGATCTAATATAGAATCAACTGGTGCTATTATGCCTGCTGGTACTGTAAGCAGGAGTGACACAACAAAGTTAAATAGTGCGCTTGAATATTTAAATCATTCCAATAAATTATCAATTACTGGTAATAATATTTATAAATCAGATATTATTCATAATTCTAGTTTTGAATTATCAAAAAATAGTGATTTATTACATTATGATTTTTATGATGGTGAATATGTAATGTTTAAATACGAAAATGATTATTATAAATATGACTATTCAACCCTTAATAAATTATCACTAAATCCATTTGAAAATATTAATATACTTGATTTCATTTATCCTAACCTATCAAATAGCTTAGCTTATACAAACGCGCTATTTGATGCGAATTCAAATTCATATATTATACCTGTAGTAACATATAATACAGATGCGAGAATTATATTTAAATTAAATTCTAATGATAGAATATCAAGCATTAAGTTTTCATATAATGAAAATGATAATGGTCCTAGTTTTAGTTCGTTAGTTCATATAGAAGATGCTGAACTATCTATATCATATGACTCAAACTACACATTTGATTTTGAATCATTATTTGATAATACAATTGATTTAATTCCAGACTTATTAACTGAATTTAATAGTTCTAAAATAAAACTATCTAATACTGATAAAACTATTTATCTTAATTCAACTAATGATTCATATTTCGTAGACGGTGGTAATGCCATCATTAAAAATGAAGATGGTAGATACTTGGTAGGAGATACAACATTAAAGCTAAGTGATGCAAACTCTCTATCATATTTAGTTACACTTTTAACTAATGAAGTTATTGATTTAAGTGATTTATCAGACACTAATAAATATATAGAAGATAATAATTCTTATTCAGTTACAATTGGTGATATTAAAATATCACTTACTATAACAAATGATGAATTATCATCAATTGCTATAAATAATGAGGTATTTACTATTGAAGAAGGAGAAAAAGTAAATACTAATACTAGTTATTCCTATGGTCTAGAATATGAACTGGTTGGCAATTCATATTATGTTTCAGGTGTTGATTCATTAAAAGGTGATAGTATTTATATTCCTGCCACATACAATAATAAAAATGTAGTAGGAATAAATGAAAATGCATTTAAGAATACTAAATATAAAACATTATATGTATCTGATGGAATAAAGGAATTAAGATCATTTTCTAATATGAATTTAGAAAGTGTAAGAATACCAGATTCTATAATTTATATTGATGGTGCGTTTAGTCTATATTCATGTACAAAAGATGATGGATGTTATTATCTTGGTAATGAGGTTAATCCATTCTTATTACTATATGAAGGTGATATTAATGATTCAGAGTTTAGTATAAACGAAAACACTAAAATCATTAATAAAATAATAGGGGATAAGAATACATTAGTAATACCAAATAATATCGAAAAATTATTAGATAAATCGTTATATTATATAGAAAATTTAGTTAATTTAACACTATCTGATAACCTAAATTATTTTGGTGATTATTTCATCGATTTTGACTCAAATACTTTAGTTAAAACCGAAGTAGAAATTGATGAATATAATAGTTTATATTACATAAAATCCAATACAAATAACAACTTTTTACTAGTTTCAGCAACACAAGATTTAGACCTTTTAAACAACAAATTAGTAATACCAAATAATACTAAATTTATTGGTAGAAAGGCACTTCAAAACGCATTAATTGTTGAGATGGAAGTAGAGTTAAATGATGAGCTTTTATATATTGATGATTTAGCATTTGTGGGTGCTAATTTCAAATCGGATTTTATACTCGAAATAAAGGATAATGTTAAATACGTTGGTTCAAAAGTATTTGATCAATCAAATATAGAAGGAATCATCATATCAAAGGATACATATTTTGAATCTGATTTCCTAGGTGCTGTTAATAACGAAATAAACATTTATTTCAAAGGAACAAGTGAAGAATTTGATTTAGAAATAGAAGATGGAAATAATATAAACATTTTATATTATAGTGAAACGGAATCGTGTAGTAATTACTGGCATTTTGGCAATAATGGTAAAGTGGTAATTAATAATTTTTCGTAGAATAATCAAGACGCATTTCAATAGTGCGTCTTTTTTTATGATAGTATAAACTCTCAGTTTTTATAAATTTTGCCATATATAATTATAAATAATTATAAAAAATCGCTTATTAAAGGTTATGAAGCATTCAAAAAGTATCAATTTTGTTTACAACAATTGATTATTATGTTAAAATTTAATAAGAATGTATAGTGCGACTCCGTACTAAGAAAGGATTAAGGTACTGATTTCTATGGAAAATGAAGTTTTAGAAGAAAAAAACACAAATGAAGTCACAATTAATCAAGATAACGATGAAAAGAAAAAAACACCAAAGACTCCTAAACAAAAGGTTTTCTTTGGTTTAAAGATAGCTGGTAATGTTTTATTCTACGCAGTAATCATTGCATTATTCTTATTTTCAATTATGAATATAAGAGGTGGAAATGGAACAGATGGATTCCCTAACCTATTTGGCAAGGGTATGTTAACAGTAGCTTCAAACTCAATGAGCCACTTAGATGGTAACGGAAATGAAAAACCAAACGAGTGGGAAGGATATCAAGTTGGTGGATTCACAACTAATGATTTATTATTCGCAGATGTATTTAATTCAAACAATGCAGATAAACTAAAAGTTGGAGATGTTGTAGTATTTGTTGATAAAGATTTAACAAATAGAAGAACAGGAACTAAGGGTGCATTAAATACCCATAGAATTGTTTATGTATCAATGAAGGATAATAAAGTTGATTTTGTTATCACAGAAGGTGATGCGCAACATTATAATCAACCATTTAAAACATCAGATCCATTAGGTGAATATAATGAAGCACTAGAATTTACTGGTGTAATACAACATGTTGAAATTAGTCAAATCAGAGGTATCGTAACTGGAGTTGGTTATGGTGCTGGTGGATTCTTAACTAATATTCAAGATAACTGGATTTGGTACTTTGTAGTTCCAGTTGGTATATTACTTGCAGTTGAATTATTCTTAGTAATTAGAAATATCTTAGCATATAGAAATGAAAAGAATGGAAAGACAAGTAATTTAACTGAAGAAGAAAAAGAGAAATTAAGACAAGAAGAAAAAGAGAGATTACGTCAAGAATTACTTGCTGAATTAAGAGCTCAAGGATTAGCTCCTAAAGAAGAAATTGCAACTGAACCAAAAGTTGTAGAAAGTGATACTCCTGTTGAAGATAACACTTCAACATTAGATGAAATAGAAGAAAAACAAGAAGTAGAAACTACTGAGGATATCTCAGAAGATAAGTAATAAATTCAAATTATAAAGGGAGTTGAATCTATATGAGTGGATTTGCACAATACTATGTCGGATTTTTAGGAGATTTCTTTTCTAATATCGGATCTTGGTTTATGCTACATATCAATATAATTGTTAAAATATTCTATGGAGACTGGGCTGGAGCCAATGGTTATCTAGATAAGCTTGCCAATGCAATGCAATCTTGGAATGCACTTGACTATATTGCGTTTATTTTGGTATTAATCATTAATATTGGTTTTATTGCGTTATTCTTCGTATTAATATTCCAATTCATAAAGAGATATGTAAGATTCGTTAAGCGTGAGGTTGATAAGGATACACTAGTTGAAGAAGTATCTTTATTAAACCAAAAGGTTATCGAATTAATTGATGAAAAGAACAAGATCTTAGCAATGCGTGTATCACAAATTGGTGCTGGTACTCAAGGTGTTGTAGATTATGATGGTTCTGGTTCAAGCAAGAAGAAGGCTGAACATGAATCAAGATTCTCAAAGTTAATTCAAGTAGACCAAATGGTTGCAGAAAACCCAAGAATCACAGTTATGAATCAAACAGATATGTTAGACCTATCTGATTTATGTGATAGATTTATTGGTTATGCTGCATCTCAATTAAAGCTATTCTATACAAAAGATATTATCGCAAGATTCTTTGCAGGTATGGCTACATCTAAGGTATTAATTCTAGAAGGTATTTCAGGTACAGGTAAGACTTCCCTTCCATATGCAATGGGTAAGTTCTTCCAAAATGATACATCAATCATTTCAGTTCAACCATCATGGCGTGATAGAGCTGAACTTCTTGGTTACCTAAACGAATTTACTAAGAGATTTAATGAAACAGACTTCTTAAAAGCAGTATATGCTTCATCATATTCTGATACAATTAATCTAATTGTACTAGACGAAATGAACTTGGCGCGTATTGAGTATTATTTTGCTGAATTCCTATCAGTAATGGAAATGCCAGATCCAAATGAATGGAAA
>JAEEHU010000080.1 GCA_016280975.1 Acholeplasmatales bacterium
CTTTGATGTAATTTATTACACTATCAAAAACGATTTGCCTAGTTTACTTGAAAAGTTAAATATATTAATAAAAAAGTAGATTAGTATAGAAGAAATAACTATTCCATTTGATGTGTCATTTAAGAATGATATAATGACATTTTAAAATTATTATTTACTTACGTTATTTTTTCAATTTGTATTGTAAATTTTCATGTGATAAGTTCTATTGTTACAGGAATGTTCACGCTTATAATGACAAATTTATAATAAGAAAAAGATATAATTTTTATAAAAAATTCGGTAAATGTATATTTTTTTCAAATTAAAAATAGTTTTAGTGTTTATTTCTATTAAGAAATATGCTAAAATTATTTTAATTTTTGGAGGGATTTTATGAAAAGACTAATTTTACCAAAAGGTTATCAATCAAAATTAAATTTATTAGAGACAGAAATAGCAATTAAGTTTGTTAAAGATACATTTGAGCGTGACTTAGCTGAAAAGCTACATTTAACTAGAGTTTCAGCTCCACTATTTGTATTTCCTAAGACAGGATTAAATGATAATTTATGTGGATGGGAAAGAAGAGTTAACTTCGATATTAGAGGAGTTAAGGATGAGGTTGAAATCGTTCAATCACTTGCTAAATGGAAAAGAAACGCACTTGCTCGTTATGGCTTTGTAAATCATACAGGCTTATATACTGATATGAATGCAATTAGACGTGATGAGGATTTAGACACAATGCATTCAGCTTATGTTGATCAATGGGACTGGGAAAAGATTATTACTAAGGAAGATAGAACAGTTGAATATTTAAAAAAGACTGTTAAGGATATTTATTCAGTAATTAGAAAGCTTGAAGATAAGGTTGTAAGTAAATTCCCTAAATTATTTGTTGAGCTTCCAGAAGAAATAACATTTATTACATCAGAGGAATTACTTCAAAAATATCCTGATAAGGAAGCATCTGAAAGAGAATATTTAATTACTAAGGAAAAGAAAGCTGTATTCATTATGAATATCGGTAATATTCTTTCTAATGGTAAGCCACATGATGGAAGAGCCGCAGACTATGATGACTGGGCTTTAAATGGAGATATCCTTTTATATTATGATGTACTTGATATAGCATTTGAAATATCATCAATGGGAATTAGAGTAGATTCAAAGTCTATCGTATCTCAAATTAAAGAGCATCATGAGGAATATAAGCTTGAAAATCCTTATGTTCAAGATGTTATTAATGATAGACTACCTTTAACAATTGGTGGAGGTATTGGTCAATCAAGACTATGTATGTTCATGCTAAGAAAAGCACATATCGGTGAAGTTCAAGCTTCAGTTTGGACTGATGAAGATATTGAAACATTAAAGGAAAATAATATTACAGTATTATAATAATATAGCTATCAAGGATGATGCCTTGATAGCTTTTTTATTTCTATAATTTGAAATATTAATTCATTTATGATAAAATAACTTTTGGTTTATCGGAGGAAGATTTATGAAAAAAGGAAAAATTATTGGACTTTTCGCTTTAGGTATGGCGATTTCTTTAGCGTCATGTAATATAACAAGTGAAAATCAATCAAGCTCTTCAACTAATATTACTGAAAGTAGTAGTGCTAAAGATTCAAGTACTACTACAAGTCAAACTTCAGCTAATAATCAAATTGAAGTAACATTTGAGTCTAATGGTGGATCAAATGTATTAAAACAAAATGTTGTTAGTGGTAATAAGGTATTAAAGCCAACTGATCCTAAAAAAACACCAACAAATACAATAGTCTATACATTTGCAGGTTGGTATAAGGATAATACATTAAACCAAGAATTTGACTTTAATACACCTATAACTAGAAGCATGACTTTATATGCAAAGTGGGTTGAGTCTGAAAGAGAATATACAATAAAATTTGTAAATTATGATGATAGTGAAATTTCAACTCAAAAATATCACTATAATGACACTGTTACAGTACCTAGTGATCCAGAAAAACCTGAAGGTGATGAAGTTTATTATTTTTCAGGCTGGGATAGTGAGGTTACAGCAGTTACATCTGATAAAATTTATAAAGCAACCTATTCATCTAAGCCAAGAGCAACTATCACTAATTTAAGTGATATATCAAAAGTATATGATGGAACAGATGTAGAAACTCCTACATATGATATAAATAGTGAAGCAGATGTTAAGATTGAATATAAACGCGTTGAAGAAGATGATACTAAATTCAGTGAAGAAAAGCCTGTTTATATTGGTAAATATACTTTAAGATTAACAGCTTCTGAAACAAATGATTATGCAGGAAAGATTATTGAAAAGGATTTTGAAATTTCATGTGAAGATCATATGGTATTAAATCTTTCGTTTGGAGCTAATATAGAATTATTACTTGATAAATGTGGCTATGTAGTAACTGAAACAGCACTTGATGATCCAGCATCATTCATACTATCTCATGAATCATATATTGGCTTATCTAGTATAGATGCTGCTAAAAAGCTTATTGATGATTTAGTAGAGTATCAATTTATAAAATTGGAAAATAATCCATCTTTAAATTTTGAATATTCATTTAGTGGGGATGCAACAAGAGTTAAAAATGAGATTATTAACTATATCAAATCCAAATATAATATTCAAAATGATAACCAAATTTCTGTTCATCCATCATCATTTGATTTATCAAAATTTAAGTCTGATTTTAGAAACTATGTTTATTATTATACATATAGTGAAGTTGATGGCTTTTCTATCGATAGATTAGTATCTGAATTAATTGAAATGAGAAATCAAACTAAAGATTTAAAGAGTATGGAATCTAAGAGATTATATGCACTTTATTTAGCAGAAGAAATAGCTAAATTAAAGCTTGATTCAATTAATGATTCAATTAAAGATGATCAAACTCAATATTCATCAATTGGAAGTTATTTAGATGGTATGTATAGTAGTTGTACAGGAGCATTCTCTTCAGCCCTTGAAAGCTTCTATACTAATTATGTAGTACCTACAACGGCAATTGATAATGCAAGAAATTCATTTGCGATGTCACTTTTAGGACTATATGATGCATTAAATAATAATCCTATTGCAATTCCTATTCATAGATTTATAGCATTTACAATTAATACAAATTATAAGAGTGCATCTGCTGGATTATTTAGTGCGTTTAGTTCTGTGGTTTTAGGATTTGACTCCTATAAAAATTCATATAATAGCTATAGCACTCAAATAGCTTCATTATGTGAAGAGAATAACTTAGATTTAGATGCGATTGTTGCAAATAATTTAGCTGAATTTAAAGAAGCTGCTATGGCACTTGCAAAGAGCCGTGACTATGATTTATTTAATAGAATAATAACTGTTAAGGGTGAAAAATTATATTATTATCAAAATGAGGCATTAAATGAAACATATTATATAACTAAGGTAGATGCTTATAATAGATATTGTTTCATTTATGAAGGATTAATTTCAGAATCTGAACTTCAAGATAAAACTCCTATAAGATATGCATCATGCTATATGTCTGGACCAAAACTTGTTATTCAAGATTATTATCGTCAAGATTTTATTTCACTTACTATTGGTGATGATTCAATTACTATGGATAATATTTTAGATGGCGAGTTTTCTTATATAGCTAATAATGATACTTATGGTATTGGTACATATGTCTTTGTAACAGAAAATGACGTAAATATTGTATACACTTATTTAGGAATTCATACAAAAGAAGAAATAGAATCAGGTACTATTCAATATGTAAATTCTAATAGTACATGGGAAAATTTAAATGGTCATATAATATATCGTAATTCTGGAGGCGCTGTAACTAATTATGTAGTTGATAGTGGCAAATTATTAAAGAAATATGAAATGAATTTAGAAGATGCTGAATTGAAGTATGTAGCAAGTGGTATTGAAACTGGCTCTATAGTCAATTACGCATTTGTTGAAGTTGATGGTATTAAATATGCATTAAAGGTATTATATTTTGATGAAGAACAAAATAAATATATTTCATTAACGTTTGATCAAGTATTAGAAATCTTATTAGATTACGATAAGAATAGTAATACATATGGCGTATTTGGATTTAATGGAGATAATTTCTGGAAAGAAGAAAATGATATTATTACTTTAAAAATTAATGGTATTGATAATCCAAAGGCATATACTAAGGGTAGCAATAATACTTTAGTTGATGTAACAAATAATACTAAAGTTACAGAAGTAAAGTATATCTTTAATGATTCTGCTAATTATTATGGACTAGTTTATTATGAAAACTATTTTGGCGATAAGAGATATGAGGTAAGAGTATATGATAGCGAGGCTACTTCATCATCTATATTAGAAGATATAGAAGCTAATGGATTTGCATCTAATAAATATTCATGGTTTGAAACAGAAACTGACGTAGTTGTTATAATGAAAAAGAATACATATGAAGGCTATGATGAATCAAAGATTGGAGAGATTAAATATTTACTATCTAAAACTTCAACTGGCTTAGCTGATTTTAGCGCAACAGCCTCAGATGTAGTAGATTCATATACATATTATGATTCAGGATTAGATAAAACATTCCGTCTACAAGTAGTTAAGGGTATTAGATTAGCTCAAGTATATACAGGCGAAGTAGATATTAATTCTGAATTATTACCAATGCCAATTACAATGGTTACATGGGACTATGAATATAGTAGAACATTTGATGATGATATGATTCATATAGGTTTAATATATGACGATTCTGACTTAAGTGATTTTTATATTAATGATAGTGGTGAACTAACCAGAGTTGAAATTGACTATATGTAATTATCAAGGTATTAGGAGAAATCCTAATATCTTTTTTTTGCCTAATTTTTATGTTTGAATAAAAAATGAAAGCGTGATATATTATAAGTATAGATAGAATTTCATTGTGATAGATTAACTATCAAAAAGGAGAATTGAATAATGAGTAAAATGAGAGAACTACAAGATGAATTTATTGCTAAAGAAGCATTAAAGCTTTTCTTAAAATCATCAATTGCAGGTGTAACTATGGCTATGATAGCTAAAGAGGTCGGAGTTGGAGAAGCAACTTTATATAGACACTTTACTACTAAGCAAAATATCGTTTTAAGATCTGTATTAATACTTGCTAATAGCGTACTTGAAGAATTTAAAGAAATAAAAGAGGAAACAGGTTATAAGGAATTAGAAGCCTTCTTTAATATTTACTATGATACTTTTAAGAATAATAAAGAATTTTTCTCATTCATAAATGAATTTGATGCATTTATTTTACAAGAAGGCTTTGAGGCTAAGGGCTATGATGAAAATATCCTAAGCTTTAAGGATTCATTTATTAAATCCTATAATAAGGGATTAGATGATAATACAGTTAATAAGATAGATGATATTGATACATTCTATTTTGCAACTACACAAAGCCTTTTAAATTTATGTAAAAAATTAGCTCAAAAGGCAATTGTAAAAAGTGATGAATCTATTTCAAAGGAAAATGAGATTAGAGCTTTAATCGATATTATTTTATATAGATTAAAGAAGAACTAGGAGGCAACTATGAATTTTATACTTGATTTTGATAAGAATGATACAAACTATAAGATATCATCACTTGATTCACAGATTGTTTCTTTTAATGAATCATTTAAGGATAAAAGATATATTCTTAGCTTAAATACAAAAGAAGAAATAAAAATTAATTCTATAAAAATAGAAATAGAGCATAAATTTTTGAAATCTGATTTATTTTTCTTAAATGGATATCAATCATGGACTGATAGCTATTTATATAAATATGAGGATAAATTTAAAAATATCATGAAGACTCCAAAATTCTTACTTAAGGCCTTTGCCTTTGATAAATATGGAGATAGTCATTTTAAAAAATATGATAAGAATGTATTCCATGGATATGATTTTGCCTATATTAAGGGTGAAGAATCAGTCTTTATCGCATCATTAAATTATAAAAATGCCTTTTTAATTATTAATTTCGATAAAAAGAATAATAAGATTATTTTAGAATCTGATTTTAATAATACTAGGGTATCAGGTGATGTAACATTATTTGATTTTATTATTGGTGATGATATTAAATCTACAAGTGATTTATATTTTAACTATTTTAATATAAAGAAGAATGATAAAATCTTTGGTTATACATCTTGGTATAATCATTATCAAAATATAAATGAAAAGCTAATTATGGATAGCTTAGATTCTCTTGATTCTCGTTTTAATCTATTCCAAATTGATGATGGATATGAGGAATATGTTGGTGATTGGTTAAATGTCGATAAAAATAAATTCCCAAATGGATTAAAGCCAATAGTTGATAAGATTCATAATAAAGGCTTTAAGGCTGGTATTTGGCTTGCTCCATTTGTAGTCGAGGAAAAATCACAAATATATAACGAGCATAAGGACTGGGTAATGAAGGTTGATGGAAATCCAGTTAAATGTGGTAGTAACTGGAGTGGCTTTTACGCACTAGATATATATAATATCGAGGTAAGAGATTATATAAAGAAGTCATTAGAATACTTTATTGACTTAGGTTTTGACTTCTTTAAGCTTGATTTCTTATATGCATCAACTGTTGTGAAAAGAGAAAATAAAACAAGAGCTCAAGTATCTTATGAATCATATGAATTCTTAAGAAGTATATTAAAGGATAAATTAATACTTGGCTGTGGTGCAGTTATATCATCTGCGTATAATAACTTTGATTATATGAGAATAGGACCAGATGTATCATTAAAATTTGATGATGTTTGGTTTATGAGATTCTTCCATAGAGAAAGAATATCAACTAAGAATACATTAAGAAATACTATTTATAGAAGTATGCTAAATGGAAATGTATTCTATAATGATCCAGATGTATTCTTGTTAAGAGATGATAATATAAATCTTTCTATTGAACAAAGAAAAGCACTAATTATCATTAATTCGTTATTTGGTAGTGTATTAATGACATCTGATAATATTTCTTATTATGACAAAAATAAAAGAGAAATATTAGATTTTGCATTTAATATTTTCAAGTATGCTACTAATAGGAATTACGAAAAGCATGGAAATAATATTAAGATATCATTTGATTTAGATAATAAGAAATATGAATATCTATATGATATTAATAAGGGTATTCTAAGAGGTGGTAAAAATGGAGATTAATGATTTCTATTTAAGATTTAATGAAAAGCCTGAATATTTATATCAGGCTCCATCAAGAATTAATTTAATTGGTGAGCACATTGATTATAATGGTGGAGATGTACTTCCTTGTGCAATAGGCTTATATACAAAAGCTTATGTAAGAAAAAGAAGTGATCAGAGTGTTAGATTATATTCAGAAAACACTAAGCTTGAGGTAACTGCAGATATTAATAATTTAAAGTATGATAAGAGCTTAGGCTGGGCAAATTATCCTTTAGGATTATTCTATATCCTAAAATCAAAGGGATATAGCATAAATTATGGATTGGATATTTATTTTTCATCTAATATTCCACTGGGTTCAGGTTTATCCTCATCTGCATCAATTCTAGATTTAACATGCTATATCATTAATGATATTTATAATCTAGGATTAGATATGGTAAGTATTGCAAAAATATCTCAAGAGTCTGAAATTAAATATAATGGACTATCAGTTGGTATTATGGATGAGGCAGCAATAGCGCTTGGTAAAAAGGATTCATGCCTACTTTTAGATACACATAATATCGAATATAAGTATATTAAGATTGATTTAGGTAAATATAAATTTGTAGTATTAAATACATGTAAGCCAAGAGTATTAACTGAATCTAAATATAATGAAAGAGTATATGAATGTAATAAGGCATTAGAAGTATTAAAGCCAGTATTTAGTATTGATAATTTATGTCAATTAAAAATAACGGATTTAGATAAGGCTTTATCATTAATTGAAGACAATAATATTAAAAAGAGAGTAAGACATGTCGTTACTGAAGAAGAAAGAGTTAAATCATTTATTGATGCCTTAGATAAAAAGGATATTAATAGATTAGGAGAATTATTAAAGGAATCTCATAAATCATTAAAAGAAGATTATGAGGTTACAGGTGATAATCTAGATACTATAGTTGATCTTGCAAATAAGGTGGCAATAGGTGCAAGAATGACTGGAGCAGGATTTTCTGGCTGTGCTATAGCATTAGTTGATATAAATAGATTTGAAGAATTAAAGGAAGTAGTACTTGAAGGTTACAAAAATATATTTGGTTATGATGCAGAAGTTATAGCTATTGATATAGTAGATGGACCAAACGGATACAAATTATAATTAAAATTATAAGTATGAAGATGCGATTTAAAAATAGTCGCATCTTTTTATCTTTTTAGCACTTTTTGCTTGACAGTGCTAAAAGAGTATTTTATAATGTAATTGCACTTAGATAATAATAGTGCTAATTGAGGTGATAAAATGTTAACTGATAGACAAAAACTTATTCTAAAAGCAATAATTGAAGAATATGTAACATCTAATGAGCCCGTAGGATCTAAATCATTAACAGAAAAACCTTATCTATCTTTTTCAAGTGCTACATTAAGAAATGAAATGCAAGAGCTTGAAGAAAATGGATATTTAAAGAAAACACACACATCAAGTGGTCGTGTTCCTTCTGATATTGGTTATAGATATTATTTAGAGCATTTATTAATTAGAGATGATTCAGTAACAAATTATTACAAATATGTTGATGAAATCCTAGATGATAGATTCTTATCTAAGGATGAATCAATGAAAAGAATGACAAATTTCATAAGTAATTTAACTGGTTACTATACAGCATTAATTGGAACAACTTCTGATTCAGCAAAAGTATTGAAGCTTGAAATTGTACCTCTTAATGATGATGAGGCAGTATTACTTATTGTTACAAATGCTGGTCTTGTTGAAAGTCAAAAGATCTATATTCCACAAGGATATAAGATGGACGATTTAATGAGAATCATTGGAATGTTCGATTCAGCAATGTATGGACATTCAGTTTATGAAATAAGAGATATCTTATCTAAGGAAGCAGCTAAACCAAAGATTAGACAAATGGTTGACTTCCAAGATGATATATTAAACTTCATGATTCAAGCATTTGAAAGATTCTTACATGGTAAAGTATATGAAGCAGGATTAAGTAGACTTGTTGAGCAACCTGAATTCCAGGATTACCAAAAGGTACAAAAATTAATTGAAGGAATTGAAAAGCAAGCGCTAGCTAATTTCTCAGTTGATTTAGTAAATGGAATTAAGATAACTGTTGGAACTGAAAATATTTCTAATGGCTTATCTGATTGTTCATTAGTAAATGTTCCTTATATTATTAATGATAATGAATTCGGAACAATTCTAATCGTAGGTCCAACAAGAATGAATTATCGTGCAACATTACCTTTACTTGAGTATGTAGCAAGAAGCATGAAAAAGCTTGATAAAAGGTAGGTGTTATTTTGGATAATAAGGAAAATAAAAATGAAGAAAAAATCGATGATGTTGCAGAAGAAAAAGTTGATGCAACTGACGATGTTAAGATAGAAAAAGAAAAGACTGATTCTAAGAAAAAGGAAAAGAAAGAAAAAGAATCTAAAATTGAAAAATTAGAATCAAAGTTAAAGGAAGCTGAAAATAAATATAATGAGCTTCACAATAAATACTTAATGGTATATGCTGAAATGGAAAATACTAAGAAGAGATTAAAGGATGATGCTATTAAAGATAGAAAGTATGCATCACAAAATGTAATCTCTGAGCTTCTAAATCCAATTGATATGCTAATTCAAGTTGTGAATATGCCAGTAAATAGTCCTGAGCTTCAGAATTATTTATATGGATTCCAAATGATAGCAAATCAAATATCAGATGTAATGGTAAAAGAAGGCTTAGCTCCAATTGAGGCAGATAACAAGGAATTCGATCCTAAATACATGCAAGCTGTATCTACTGAATGGGATGAGACTAAAAATGAAGGCTTAGTCCTAAAGGTAAATCAAAAGGGTTACATGTATAAAGATAGAGTTTTAAGACCAGCGATGGTTGTAGTAAATAAAAAACCAGATGAAAAACAAGAAGAAAAGAAAGTAGAGGAATAAAATTATGGCATCAAATAAGGTTATTGGTATCGACTTAGGTACTACAAATTCATGTGTCAGCGTTATGGAAGCTGGCGAAGCAAAAGTTATTACAAATGCAGAAGGAGCAAGAACTACTCCATCTGTAGTTGCATTCAAGGGTGAGGAAATTCAAGTTGGTGACGTTGCAAAGCGTCAAGCAATTACTAACCCTAATACAGTATCATCTATTAAACGTCATATGGGTGATAATGCATATAGAGTAGATATTAATGGAAAGAAATATACTCCACAAGAAATATCTGCAATGATTTTACAAAATTTAAAGAAAACAGCTGAAGCTTATTTAGGTGAAACTGTTGATAAGGCTGTAATTACAGTTCCTGCATATTTCAATGACGCTCAACGTCAAGCAACTAAGGATGCTGGTAAGATTGCTGGTCTAGATGTTATGCGTATCATTAACGAACCTACTGCTGCAGCTTTAGCTTATGGTATCGATAAGACTGATAAGGAACAAACAGTACTAGTATTCGACTTAGGTGGAGGTACATTCGATGTATCTATCCTATCACTTGCTGATGGTACATTTGAAGTATTATCAACTGCTGGTGATAACGTACTAGGTGGTGATGACTTCGATAAGATGATCATGGATTGGCTAGTTGAAGGATTTAAGAAAGAAAATGGTGTTGACTTATCACAAGATAAGATGGCGCTTCAAAGATTAAAGGATGCAGCTGAAAAGGCTAAGAAGGATTTATCTGGTATTACATCAGTAGAAATCTCTTTACCATTCATTTCTATGAGTGCTGCAGGCCCTCTACACTTAACTCGTACTTTAACAAGAGCTCAATTTGATGATTTAACTAGACCACTTGTTGAAAGATGCTTAGGACCAGTTAGAAGAGCATTAAAGGATGCTAAGTTAACTGCTAAGGACTTAGACCAAGTATTACTTGTAGGTGGTTCAACTCGTATTCCAGCTGTTCAAGAATTAGTTAGAAAAGAATTAGGTAAGGAACCAAATAAGAGTGTTAACCCAGATGAAGTTGTAGCTATGGGTGCTGCAATTCAAGGTGGTGTTTTAACTGGTGATGTTAAGGATGTATTATTACTAGATGTTACTCCA
>JAEEHU010000081.1 GCA_016280975.1 Acholeplasmatales bacterium
ATTTTATCCTAAACGTCTATGCGCTGATGCTGGATATGGTTCATTAAAAAATTATCAATTTGTTAACAGTAATAAAATAGAAAATTACATTAAGTTTGCCGATTGGTCTAGAGTGGTTTCTGGTGATATTTATGATTTGTTTTATTTCGATGATGATGGTAATTTGTTTTGTTTAAACAATAAACAAGCTACTAAAACTAGGGTTTTTAAAGAGAGAAAAGCTCATAAAGGTTCGTTCCTTTATGTTGTTGAATCTTGCTCATATTGCAGACTAAAGAAATACTGTCAGGCAAAATTAAAGGAGATTAAAAATTATAGAATATTTGATGTAAATTACGATTTAAACATAATTAAAAAAGATGTAACTAAGAATTTACTTTCGCCCAAAGGAATAGAAATGAGGGTCAATCGTTCTTCACAAGTTGAAGGTGCCTTTGGCGTAATTAAACAAGACATGGATTACGAAAGAGCCAGAAGACGTGGGATGGAGAATGTTTCATTAGAATTTATGTTAACATGTCTTGGATATAATATTAGAAAACTTTTTACACTTCTAGAAGGAAAAGCTAAAACAGATTATTGGATTGCACCACCAGATTTAAAAGCTGAAACAATACCAGATATAGACTATGAAAAGATTTTAAAAAAGAAAAATAAAGGAATGAATGAATCACTTCGTAGGTCCTATAAACATAAGAAAAGAGGCTGAGAAACTAATTTAGTTTCTTAACAGCCCCTTTTTTATCGTACTCTTTCATCTATATACATATGTGAATCATGATCAGATATCTTTTTTGCGGGAACTCCTGCCCAAGTTACACCTTCTTCAGTAATATCATGTGTTACAACGGCATTTGCACCAATCGCGACATTATTTGCGATAGTTACTCCACCTAATATTTTAGCACCAGTTCCAATATAGACATTATCGCCTAAGACTGGGAACTTATTAGGAGTAGAATAAGATCCACCAATAGTTACACCAGATTGTATTCTTAGATTCTTACCTATTTTAGAATTGCTATTAATATATAGCGTTCCAAAATGTGCAATAGATAGTCCTGGTCCACATACGTTAATAGGGACGCTTGTAGTAAAGCTATATGACATCTTAGAATGTAGTTTAGAATAATGTCTTAGTCTTAGCTTATTAAATAGGCTCTTTTTTTCTTTGTTATAGTAATATTCGTGATATCTTAGTATAATTTCATATTTCCATACGTAGTCATTCCATTTAGGCTTATTATGCTTAATATGAAGGGCAAGCCTATCCTGTTCTAAGTAGTATTTAAGGTCATTTTTAGTCTTAATCATCGTATCACGTCCTTAATTTATTATAATATAAATAGGTTAAATTTTATCAGTATTTTAATATTATTTATTTATCGAAAAAAATCATTTGACATTGAAATAATCATTTGATAGAATATAAAAGCACGCGTATGTTTATATGCGAGATGGGAGGACCATTATTGGTCTGTATACCACATCATTGAAAATAAGGAGGAAAATTACTTATGGCTAAGAAAGTTGTTAAGGTTGTTAAGTTACAAATCGCAGCCGGAAAAGCAAATCCAGCTCCACCAGTTGGTCCAGCACTAGGACAAGCAGGTGTTAACATTCCAGGATTCTGTTCTCAGTTCAATGACGCTACTAAGGATAAAATGGGATACATACTTCCAGTTGTTATCTCAGTTTATGAGGACCGTTCATTTACATTCGTTGTAAAGACTCCACCTGCATCAGACTTATTAAAGAAGGCTGCAGGAATTGAAAAAGGTTCAGAAAATTCTAAGAAGCACACTGTAGCAACAATTTCTAGACAAAAAGCTAGAGAAATTGCAGAGATGAAGATGCCTGACTTAAATGCCAACGACATTGAAGCAGCTACTAAGATTATTGAAGGTAGCGCAAGAAACATGGGTATCGTTGTCGAAGACTAATTTTTCGGGTTGTTAATAACAGCCTAAAACCTGTGGGAGGAAATCCCGCTTAACCACATTTTAGGAGGATAATATGAAGAGAGGAAAGAAGTACGTTGAAGCAGCTAAGCTAGTTGATAGAACTAAGGCTTACACAGCATTAGAAGCATTAGAATTAGCAGTTAAGACTTCAACAGCAAAATTTGATGCATCAGTTGATGTATCCTTCCGCTTAAATATTGATCCACGTAAAGCTGAACAAAATATTCGTGGTGCTATCGTATTACCAAATGGTACAGGTAAGACACGTAAGGTTTTAGTTATTTGTCGTGGAGCAAAGCAAGCTGAAGCTACTGAAGCAGGCGCTGATTATGTTGGCGAAGCAGAAGTAATAAACAAGATTCAACAAGGTTGGTTTGATTTTGATATCATCGTTGCAACACCAGATATGATGGGTCAATTAGGTAAGTTAGGACGTGTATTAGGTCCTAAGGGCTTAATGCCAAACCCTAAGACTGGTACAGTAACTATGGATGTTGCTAAGGCAGTAAAAGAAATCAAAGCAGGTAAGGTTGAATACCGTCCAGATAAGGTTGGTAACATTCAAATGACTATCGGTAAGGTTTCATTTGGTGCTGCTAAACTTCAAGAAAACCTAAAGGTTGTATATGATACTTTAGTAAAGGCTCGTCCTTCAACTATTAAGGGTTCTTATATTAAGAACGTATCAGTTGCAGCTACTATGGGTCCTGGTATCAAAGTCGATTCAGAAACAATCGCAAAGTAATTATTAAAAAAATAATAGCCGAAGACAGTAGGCGGGCATAAGTTGCCCTTAATCTCCTACCGAGGAAAATTTGGATTATAAAGTATCCTTCTTTACCTTGGTGAGGAAGGATTTTTTCATGAAATTTAACGGAGGTGTAAGAATGAAAGAAGCAATTCTTAAAAAGCAAGAAGAAGTTACAGCCGTATCTGAAAAGATTAAGGAATCTTCTGCAATCGTTGTATTCAAGTATCAAGGATTAACAGTTGCTAAGTTCCAAGAGTTACGTAGAGAAATGCGTGCTCAAGGTTGTGATGTTCAAGTAATTAAGAATAACATCTCTTCTCGTGCTGTAAAGGCATGTGGATATGATAATTTCGATGATGCTTTCTCTGGCCCAGTTGCTATAGCATTCTCAAAGGATGATGTAGTTGCTCCAGCAAAGATCTTATTCGGTAAGTTATCAGAAGAGAACAACAAGATTGAAGTAGTAAAAGGTATAGTTGACGGTGATATCTATTCATTTGACCAATTAAAGGCATTATCAGTATTACCATCATACGAAACATTATTAACTCAACTAGCTGCTGGTATGTTAGGCACAGTAAGCCAATTAGCTATCGGCTTAAATATGTTAGTTGAAAAAGGACAAGAAGCCTAATTATTTATAGAGAAAACGGAGGAAAATTAAAATGGCTAAATTAACTAAAGAAGTATTTATTGAATCATTAAAGGAAATGACTATCCTTGAAATTAAGGAATTAGTAGACGCAATGAAGGAAGAATTCGGTATTGACCCAACTGCTGTTGCTGCTGCTCCAGCTGCTGGTGCTGCTGCAGAAGCTGCTGCTGAAAAGACTGAATTCGATGTAGTATTAACTAATGCAGGTGCTGCTAAGTTAGGTGTAATCAAAGTTGTTAAGGAAGTAACAGGTTTAGGCTTAAAAGAAGCTAAGGATCTTGTTGACAACGCACCAAAACCAGTTAAAGAAAAAGTTTCTAAGGCTGAAGCTGATGAATTAAAGGCTAAGTTAGAAGCTGCTGGTGCAACTGTAGAAGTTAAGTAATTAACAAATAATAAAATTTAAAGGACTTAAGAATTATCTTAGGTCCTTTTTACTCATTATGAAAGAAAATCTACATTATTATTCTAAAACCCAAGGAGATTTACAATCTAATCCACAAGAATATATTTTTAATTTTAAAAATGATACTTTTAAATTTCATACTGATTCAGGTGTTTTTTCTAAAGATTATATAGATTATGGTACATTCGCTATGCTTAAAGCGTTCATACCTAATGATATTGATTTACCTATCTTAGATATGGGAGCTGGCTATGGTCCAATTGGTATTGTTGTATCAAAACTATATAATAAAAAAACAGTTATGTGTGAAATAAATGAAAGAGCATATAATTTAATATTAAAAAATATTTCAGAGAATAATGCTAATTCAATAGCTTATCATAGTGATTTATTTGAAAAACTAGATAATGATATGAAATTCTCATCAATAATTACTAATCCACCTATAAGGGCAGGAAAAGATATAGTATTTAAGATATATGAAGGTTCATATGAAAGATTAGCTAAAAATGGAGAGCTTTGGGTAGTAATTCAAAAAAAACAAGGTGCACCTTCATCAAAAGAAAAGCTAACATCTTTATTTGGAAATTGTGAAATAATCACAAGA
>JAEEHU010000082.1 GCA_016280975.1 Acholeplasmatales bacterium
AATACAATTGTTATTCTAGTATAAAATTTCATTTTTTCAGGAACATGTGTACTAATAATCATAATGATTAAAAGTCCAATTAGTTCATAGACCATAACGTAATGATCCATTATAAATTTTACTACATCCATGATATCACCAAAGAATATTATAAAATATAACCATAAAGAATTACAACTTGAAAGCGCACAAATTTATATATTATTTAATATTTTTTCTTTATATAAAAAATTTCCAGCCATTTAAGATTGGAAATCTTTTTTTATTTTATTGTTGTACTAACTTTGCATCATCGTACCTTTAATAAATATAATTTATAACATTTTACTTTATTAAGTATATCTCTAGTAGTAGTATTATTATAATCATTGATGAATTCAATTTTAAGTTCCTTTTGGATGTAAGTTACTATGTTGTTTACTAATGCAGCATTTTTAGGATCAGCTGCAATTTCAATGTACTTTGTCTCGTTGGTAGTTCTCATTCTTTTGTGTACTCTCCACCACTTGGGAATGTGCTTGAACCTATATAAATAATTCCACCTTCATAAACATAATAGTAAGTATATCTTCCTTCATAAGAGTACATTCTTATTAAATTTTCTCCTAATCTGTCATAATAAATTGGTCTATCATTCTCTTGTCCATCACTAGATATTTGTTTTATTTCTTTATCTTCAATAATAAAAGTTATTGAACCTCTTTTATAAGTTCCCCTTATATCAGAATATTTGCTACATCCTGTTAGCACAAAGATAAATACTGCCAGGATACTTAATACACCTAATATTTTTCTTATTCTCATAGTTCCACCTCCTTTGCTATATACTTACATCCATTGTAAGTTTTTGAGAATAAAAATTCAATATTCATTAAGCATACCACCTAGTCGTTCCACATTCATATATTTTGCCTTCAGAATAGTTAATGTATCTATAAACAACACCATCAAGTCCAGATTCAGCAATAATCATACAATGTGATATTTTCCCATTTTCTTTGTTTTCTATTTTGTTGAATATACCTTGAAATGTTTGTTGATAATAATCTTTTTCTTCGGTCATAATTGGCGATATTGTGTTATATATTTTTGGCTCGTGAATACCTTTTATGTAGTATATTACATATATGCTATCGCCATAAGGCAGATTAGTTGGTTTAATTTCTTCCATTTTCTATTACATCAACTATTAACAACTCAAATTCTTCTTCAGTAAGTCTTTGTGAACTATGTACCATTTCGTTAAATTCTTCAACATCACTATATAATTTAATAAAATACACATTTACATTCTTTTTCTTAATAATCCTCAATACCTTTCTTTTATATTGTTTTAACAAATATATAGATAAACTAAATTAAAAATAAAAAAAAAGAGGTTTTTCAACCTCATTTAATCTAAACTGGTGGACCCTTGGAGACTCGAACTCCAGACCCACTGATTAAGAGTCAGTTGCTCTACCAACTGAGCTAAGGGTCCATGTATAAGATAAAAGTCACAAGATGCGACTGCAATACCTATTATACACTTTTATTTTTTGCTGTCAACATTTATTTTTAATATTTTTTTAAAAATAAAAATCGCATAAGCGATTTAAAAATTTTTAAACTGGCGCGCCCAAGAGGACTCGAACCCCTAACCTTTTGATCCGTAGTCAAACGATCTATCCAATTGATCTATGAGCGCAATTTTAGTGGCGGTCCGGACGAGACTCGAACTCGCGACCTCCTACGTGACAGGCAGGCATTCTAACCAGCTGAACTACCGGACCACACTTTACGCCCGTTTATTTTAGCACAATTAAAAATATAATGCAATTATTTTTTTACTAAAAAAGTTTTTTCATCATCAAAATCAATTAATCTATCTTTATATAATCCGCCATATGCGCGTTTAAAGGCTTTTTTAGACATTTTTAGCTCACGTTCAATTATTTCAGCGTCTGTCTTAGTTGTAATTGAAATAACGCCATTATTCTTGTTTAAATAAGAAAGTAATAATTCCTTATCAGAATCTATCATATCTTCCTTATTCTTATTAAGTGAGCCATAATACTCCTCATCTAGCTTTTTAGTAATAGTTACTTCTACTTCCTCACCAAGATGATATTCTCCTCTTAATTGAGTCTTAGGAACAAATACATACATCTCTTCATCTGTAATAATACCAATTCCCTTATCAGCGATATGAGATACAATACCATGTCTTTTCTCACGTTCAACATAATTAAAATTATTATGTAGGGCAATAACATCAAATCTATTAAGAGGCTTTGCGACTAATGTATCCTTTTTTATTTTAAGAATAACAAATAGCTTTTCACCAACTCTTGGCCATGATTCCTCATTATATGGTAAATAATCCTTTGATATTAAAACATCCTTTGGTGTGTTGATATTTACAAATACACCAACGTTTTTAATAACATCAACAACATTAACATATCCAGGCTTATCAAGTGTTACAAAAGGTGTTATTTCAGTTGCTGTTAATCTTCTTTCCTTATCAGCGTAAATAAATACCTTAACCTCATCATTTACCTCATGCTCAGATAATGATTGCTTATAGTGTAGTAAAACCTCACTATCATTATCCCTAAGCATATATCCTAAATCTGATTTTCTTACTACTGTTAATTTATAAAAATTACCTAATGTGATCAATTTCTGTCACCATCCTTATAATTTCTATCTGTTTGCTTTAAATACATTTCCTTTTTATCCTTAAATGTAGGCTTCTTAGTTTTCTTGGATTCGTATTTTTTAATTAATTCTTGTTTTTCTTTTTCAGACATTTTCTTCAACGTCATCATCTTCCTTTATTTCTTCTTCCTTGAACTCGTTATCAAAGATTTCTTTAACATTATTTTCATTTAATATTTTTAAGATTCTTGCAAGATTATCCTCTGATGCGAAGGTATCTCTTGTACCAAATTGATATAGGATATCTAAATATGATCCACCTTCAGAATATAAGTTTAAAATCTTATATACAGTCTTCTTTTCAATATAGTATTCTTTAAATCTTAAAAAATTAATTTTAAAATCTTCTCTTGGCTGTAATCTATGTAGGAATGGAGATAGCTTTTGGAAATATAGAAAGTTGTCTCTAATTGACATAATAAATGTACCAGAGGCACCATTATATATTCCACCCTTACTTTGTCTTAATGATACAAAGCATGGCTTTAATCCCTTTAGCTTTCCTTCTTGTCTTAATTTAAGTAAAATTGCTTTTCTATCCATAATAAACCTCCACGGTCCACTTGGTATTATAACATAATATAATTATTTTTATATATATTTTTAAAAATCTTGACAAGCGCTTTCATAAGTAGTAATATATAGGTGAATAAAGTATTTATTAAAATAAACTTTTCAAAATAATCTCTCCCAAAAAAGGAAAGGATTCGTGAAGAAATTCACGAATCTTTTCTTTTGTTTTAATAATAAAAAGTGGCAAAATTTTGCCACTTAATTTTATAATTGTGTCCAGTTTGCAGTTAATGTAATATTACCATAATAATATGTATCCTCTGATACCATATATGGTAGATATACATCAAGTGTTGGAGTTAGAATTCCTAGCTCCTGACATGTCCAACCAATAAATTCATATCCATCTCTAGTTGGATTTATTAATAGCTTATTATCATCCTTTGTATAAATGGATGTATTTTTATTTTTAGCACGAGAATCCTCACTATCATTCATAATAAATGTTATTTGATATGAGGTAAGTGTCCATTCTGCAATAAGCTCAATTGGACCAGATATAGTTTTTGAATCTATTGTAGTAACAATAACATTATTCAATTTCCATCCAACA
>JAEEHU010000083.1 GCA_016280975.1 Acholeplasmatales bacterium
CCCTTTGCAAGCTCCTTTACTTCTCCATTAGCATTGTATCCATAAATTGACATCTTGCCGCCATTTGAACAGCTTGCTAAGCTTATTCCTGCTAATGTTACTAAACCTAATCCTAATACTCTAACTCTTTTCATTTTGTTTCTCCTCTTTGTTTCCGCTAAAATTATATAACACTTATTTTTGATATGTTTTATACTGTGATTTTGGTCCTGTTTTTCAAAACCACAAGCATTATATAACACGCGTGTTGCAAAACGTGAGTAACATTTAAAAAAAGCATAAACTTTTTTGTTTATGCCTCAAATTCTTATTTAGATATAGATTTTTTTATAGCCTTTTCAAATATTTTTAAGCCTTCATGTAGTTGTGCTTCAGTAATTACAAGTGGGGCTAGGAATCTAATAACATTATTATATGTTCCTGCACCTTCAACTAATAATCCATTATTTGCACATTCCATTATTATTCTTTTAGTTAAGATCGGATCTGGCTCCTTTGTTTTTCTGTCCTTAACAAATTCTATACCAATCATAGCTCCTAAGCCTCTTACATCACCAATCACTTCATATTTTTCCATCATGGCTTTATATTTATCCATGACTATTTTTCCAATTTCCTTACTTCTTAGGGCTAGGTTATCTCTTTCCATTATTTCAATTACCTTTAACGCAGCCTTACAAGCAAGTGGATTTCCACAGAATGTTCCACCAATAACACCAGGCGCAACTGAATCCATTATCTTTTTAGAAGCTACTATTGCAGAAAGTGGAATACCTGCTGCGATTGATTTAGCTGTAGTTAGAATATCAGGTCTTACACCCTCATCTACCCAATACTCTGTTGCAAACATTCTACCTGTTCTACAAAAGCCAGACTGAACCTCATCTGCGATTAATAAAATATCATATTTATCGCATACTTGACGTAATGCTTTAACCCATTCAAGTGGTGCAGGAACAAATCCTCCTTCTCCTTGAAGTGGCTCAACTACTATAGCTGCTATAGTTGTAGGATCTCCACACTCTTCAAATACATCATATATACTCTTAATATAATAATCTACATAATCTTCCTTTTTTATTCCATCTGGGGTTCTATAATAATATGGATATTTAGCTCTAAATACTCCATCTGCAAGTGGACCCATATCCTTGGCATATGCTTTTTTTGATGTCATAGCCATCGTATAATGAGTTCTTCCGTGAAATGCACCAGAAAATACAATTATATTAGGTCTTTTTGTATATGCCTTAGCTATTTTAACTGCATTTTCATCTGCCTCAGCTCCACTATTAGCAAAGTATGCTTTCTTTTCAATTCCCTTAACTGGTGCGATAGTTATTAATTTCTTTGCTAAATCGACATAGCCCTCATGTGTCATAGTGTTAAACATTGCATGAAAATACTTATCTGCTTGTTCTTTTACAACCTCAACTACTTCCTTCTGGCTATATCCAATATTTAATACTCCAACTCCACCAATAAAGTCTAAGAATTTATTTCCATCAACATCAAGCACAATAGCACCCTCTGCCCTATCTATAACAACAGGATAAATACATCCTATCGCATCTGGAATATATTTTTTTCTTTTTTCTATTACAATACTAGCCTTAGGGCCAGGTAATGTATCTGTAATTATTTTAGGTAAATCATCCTTTAGCATATAATCACTCCTCTTAATTTTCATACCAACCAACAATACCAGGATTTAGGTTGATATTAATTTGCTTAATTTCTTGATATTCCTCAAGACCTGATACTCCAAGCTCACGGCCAATTCCGCTCATCTTATAACCACCCCAAGGTGCTTCATTAAAGCATGGGTTATAGCAGTTAATCCATGTTATACCAGCTCTTATTTCTTTAATAACTCTTAAAGCACGAGCGCCATCAGATGTAAATACCGCACCTGCAAGTCCATATGGTGTATCATTAGCCATTTCAATAGCCTCAGCTTCTGTTTTAAATGTTTGAATTGTTACGACTGGTCCAAATATTTCTTCCTTAACTATTCTCATGTCACTTGTACATGCATCAAAAATAGTTGGCTTAATAAAATATCCCTTAGCACATTCACCTTCAGTATATCTATATCCACCTAAAACTAATTTAGCACCTTCAGCTTTTCCTATTTCTATATAATCTAATACTCTTTTCATTTGAATTTCATTTACTATCGGTCCCATATCTGGATTTTTAAGTGGATTTCCAATAGTAATATTATTAGCGCGTTCTATTAATCTTTTTAAAAACTTATCATGAAAGCTTTCTTCAACTAGTATTCTACTTCCAGCACTACAGATTTGACCTTGATTTAAGAATATTCCAATCATTGCCCATTCAACAGCACCCTCTAAATCAGCATCAGCAAATATTACATTTGGTGATTTACCACCAAGCTCAAGTCCAATCTTTTTGACATTAGATGCACTATTTCTCATTACAGCCTGTCCAGCCTTTGTAGAGCCTGTAAATGTGATCATATCAACATCCATTGATTCTGATAATGCATTACCAACATCAGCTCCACCAATTAAAAGATTACAAGCTCCCTTTGGAATACCTACCTCTTCAAATATTTCAAATAACTTAATGCTTGATAAAACGCAATATGGTGATGGCTTATATATTACGCTATTTCCCGCAGCAAGCGCAGGTGCGAGCTTCCACACACCCATTAAAAGTGGATAATTCCATGGAGTAATAAGCGCACATACACCAGTTGGCTCATGAATTGTATATGAATGCATCTTACCAAAGCCCTCATTAACTTCATATACTCCACCCTTTGGAGTTTTTATTAATGATGCATAATATCTAAAATTATGAACTGCATCATCAATATCACATTCAGCCTCTCTTAATGGCTTTCCGTTATCTAATACCTCAAGACGTGCAAATTCATCCTTTCTAGATGCTAGAATATCAGCAATTTTAAGCAAAATATCTCCTCTTGTTTGTGAATCCATATCACGCCAGCTTCTATCCTTATAAAAAGAATACTTCGCTGCCTTAATAGCCTCTTTAGCATCATTAACTGATGATTCATATATACTTGCAAGAATACTACCATCAGTTGGATTTATAGTATCAAAGGTCTTTTCTCTTTCTCCCTTTGTCCATTTACCATCTATAAACATCATCCATTCCATAGATTATCCCTCCTTAAAAAAATTGGCGCAAGCTTTTAATCTTACGCCATTGTAAACTATAAATTAAATACTCTTTTTGTACATTCAAGTGCTAAATCCATTCTTTCAATAACAAGCTTAATGTCCTCTTCAGTTATTAAAACAGAAGGTTCAAATCTAATTGTTTTAGCATTTACTAATGTACCTGCAGTTAATACTCTTCTTTTAAATAAGCCCTTTGATACCTGATATCCATATTTAGTATCCTTAAATTCAACAGCAAGCATCAAGCCTACTCCTCTTACCTCATCAATAATTTCTGGATACTTTTCTGCAAGGCTTAAAAGACCCTTCTTTAGAATCTCTCCTTTTTTCCTACACTCACCTGGCACATCATTTTTAATCATATATCTTATTGTTGCGAGTGCGGCACTACATGCAAGTGGATTTCCACCAAATGTAGGTGAACCTAAAAGCCATGGGTTATCGATTAGCTTTTTAGTCCACATATGAGGTCTACAAATAATACCAGTTATTGGCATGATACCACCACCAAAAGCCTTACCAAATGTCATGATATCTGGTGTAACACCCTCATGCTCACATCTCCACATAGTACCAGTTCTTCCCATACCAGTTTGAATTTCATCAAATATTAGAGCAACTCCAGTTTCATCACATATTTTTCTAACCTCAGTTAAATATCCATCAGGAGGTACAATTACTCCAGCCTCACCTTGAATAGGCTCTAATATAACCGCTGCGGGCTTTTCACCAACCTCAATTAAATTATATATAGCCTTTCTAATATCCTCTGCTACTCCATATTCAACATGAACTACCTGTTGAACCATAGGAGCGTATGGCTCTCTATAGGTACTTTTACCACCAACAGAGACTGCGCCCATTGATTTGCCATGGAATGCATGAACTGTTGAAATGTACCATCTTCCTCCTGTTGCGATTCTTGCAAGCTTTAAAGCCATCTCTACAGCCTCAGCTCCACCATTAGTGAAAAAGCAATATTTTAAATCTCCCGGAGTAATCTCTGAAACCGCCTTAGCTAAGTATCCTCTTAATGGATCAAGTAATTCTTGAGAATGTAGTGCTTGATGCTCAAGCTGTGCTTTTACAACCTCTAGGATTTCTTCATTTCTATGTCCACATGTGTAAATACCAAATCCACCTAAGCAATCAATAAACTTTTCTCCCTTTAATCCATATACATATTGATTCTCATCAATCCACTCTAGAATTGCGCCACCAGCATCATCTGTAGATACACTCTTTCTATATTTTAACCATCCAGGTGAAACATATTCATTGAAATTAACTAGTGTATCCTTTACCATCTGGTTTTTCTTTTCCTTAGATAATCTTTTAGGGCTTTTGATCTCAATATAATCAATTACCTCATCTAGCTCCTCTAATAATTTTTTCTTATTCATAATCTCACCTTCTAAAAAAATGAGCGTAAACACCTAAGTTTACGCCCTTGTAATACATTATATGTTAATTATAACACTGAAATATTTTGTTTTCAAGCACAATTAACGAATTATATTCGTGTGCAACGCCAATAATCTATAAAATATTTTAGATTTTCTATAATTTGACTAATATTTTGTCAAACGTTTGAAAATAAAGTGAAAGTTTTATTATGTAAACATTTTCTTAAGAAAATGATAGCGTTTTTCAAATTGACATAAAATTTTTGGGTAGTAATATAATACGCGGATATGAAATTAAGGAGGCGCAAATTTATGAGTTCATATATGATTTCTGGTACAATTAATGCATATCCAATTAAGGCAAAGAGCTTTAAAAATTATGGAAGCGCATTAAAATACTTAGACAAGTTAGTTTTTGATTCAAATATACAAATTGAAAATATCGTTAATAACGACAAGAATTTAACAACTTATGTTGCTAATAACTATTCTCGTGTTATTTTAACTAAGTTAGCTTAATTTATATTTTGAATAGAAAAATCCTACCGAAGTAGGATTTTTTTCTTTTTATGCTTGCTTACTCATTTCAATAACAGTATTATTTAAGCTTAATACTCTCATATAAGATATTTTATTTGTAAGCTTATTTATCATATTTATTCCACTTGTAGAATATTCGTTTCCATCATCAACATCATATTTAGTAGGATCAAATGGCATTCCATCATCTCTTATTCTTAATACCATATTATCATCAATTATTTTTAAATTAAC
>JAEEHU010000084.1 GCA_016280975.1 Acholeplasmatales bacterium
GACATCACATTCAACAATACCCTTTTCAATTAATTCAGATACTAATGATGGAATTAAATATTCACACTTATCTAAATTATTCATGTTTCTTTCAAAGAATGTCTTATAGTTATCATTAATATAATCCATAATATCAGATGTGAATAAGAACATATTCATTGATACTAAAGTATCAGATGGAATTTCCTTCTTATTATCCTCATCTTCAAGTGGAGCGGCAATAATCTTTCCATTAACCTTTTCAATCTTTGATTCTACTAATGATTTTAATTTCTTATTCTCATCAAAGAATAATACACCACGCTTAACTGAACCATTATCAGTAATTGTATTTACTACATGGTATGCAACATTTGCGTAAATATTTTTTGAGCCTTTCTTTAAATTCTTTAAGTAATCAGCCGCTACCTTAAATGAATCAGCTCCATAATAGTCATCTGAATTAATAATAATAAACTTATCAGATACTAAATCCTTGGCAGCTAAGATTGCTTGAGCTGTACCTAATGGCTTTACTCTTCCTTCTGGTAATTTAATTCCTTCTGGAAGTAAATCTAATGTTTGGAAGCAGTAATGAGTTTCAATTACTGATTCAACTCTTTTTCCAATTGTTTCTTTAAATATTTCTAAGTTTTCTTCTTTAATAATGAATATTACTCTATCAAAGCCTGCCTTTTTAGCATCATAAATAGAATAATCAATAATAAAGTTGCCATATTCGTCAACAGGTTCAATTTGCTTTAAACCACCAAATCTAGAACCCATTCCGGCAGCCAAAATAACTAAATCCATATAATATACCTCATTTCCTCTATCTTTTATATTATATCAAATGTGTAATTTTAAAACTATATACAAAAATAGA
The DNA here is from genome assembly GCA_016280975.1 of Acholeplasmatales bacterium. Classification (GTDB taxonomy): domain Bacteria; phylum Bacillota_I; class Bacilli_A; order Acholeplasmatales; family Anaeroplasmataceae; genus Anaeroplasma. The sequence continues at coordinate 866 of JAEEHU010000084.1, forward strand.
AAATAGAAAAAAAGCCATTTTTGGCTTTTTGTTTTACTTTTTATTTGGAAGCATTAAAATCATTGATGTTTTTTCTTTATATTCCTGATAATCTTCTCTTCTTTCTAAATTATGCTTTTCCATAAGTGGAATAGAAATAAATAAGAATAGGAATACTATTAATAAAACACCTAAGCCTAAATACCATATATCTAAATTAATAAATAAGAAATAAAAATATAGTCCAATCCAGAATGACATTTCACCTAAATAATTAGGATGACGTGAATATTTCCATACTGAAATATTACATGTCTTATGCTCACCTTGATGTAGTTTTAAGAATTTATGAATTGATGTATCTGATATAAATTCTAATGTTACAGCAAATAGCGATATTACAATTCCAATTATTGAAAGATAACTAAATGTTTCTACTTGGATTGCAAAGATAGCACTTACTAGGCTTGAATATACTACAATTGTAGGAATGAAATGTAAGCCTACAAAGCTAATTACCTGGAATATAAAAGGATTATACTTTTCTCTATACTTTCTATATCTCCAGTCCTCATAGCCTAAGCCCTTATATGTAATAAACCAGTTAACTGTAAGTCTTATTGCCCAAATTAGAATTATTGCAAATATTATAATTGAATTTATATTCCATAATTTATATTTGATCATATCAAGTATAATCATCACTACTGGAGCAACACTCCAATATGGATCATATATTGATACATCCTTAAATATTACTGAGAATATAAATGTAACTATAGTAGCAACTATAGTAAATAACGCTGTTGCTAAAAATATATTTTCTATAAATATAAATGGTACTACGCCTAAGCCAAACGCTAAAGCGTATATTATTATATCTATTATTAAGCCTTTAGTTTTTTCTTTCATCTCTTCACCTATAAAAATAATAATGTTAATATTGCCATTAATTCTTGGTTAGTAACAAAACCATTTATTTCATATAAATAGTTACCACAATACTCTTTGATTCTATTACCATCAACCTCAGCTATATAGTTACCGCAGTATCTTTTTAATCTTCTACCATCGAATTCCAAAAGATTTCTACCACAGTATTCCTTTATGACATTACCATTAAATTCATATAGGTAATTACCACAATATCTTTTTAATCTATTACCTGAAAGCTCATATAAATAATTACCACAGTATTCTTTTATTCTACCGTTTGATATTTCAAGTATATTATTTCCACAATATCTTTTAATTGTTGCCATAAAATCACCAGTAATTATTATAACATATTAAAAGAAATCTATATAAAAGAATTGGATTTTGTAAAAAATATTACAATATCAATAAAACTTGTTATAAAAGAAAAAAAGCATTTCTGCTCTTTTAAGAAAAGTATTGAAAAAAAGAAAATTATTTTTAGTCTAATCTATTTTATAGATTAGCTTTTTAGAAAGAATACACTTTTCGGGTATATAAAGTGTTGCCTCATTCCTTCTAGCACTAATATTATATAGATAAAAAATTATTTTGCAAGAATTATTTTTTCAATTTTTATTTGTAATCGTTTTTATAGTAAAATATAACCCTATTATTTGATGTGAATAGAACTAGAGTAACCAGACACGTAAACAACATAATAAACGAGGGTGAACTTCCTGTTTCAGTATGTGCGGAAAACGCACTAACTGCATCAGATGGAAAAGTATATTTAGTTAAATATTATAATTTAGATATGATTATTGCAGTTGGATATAGAGTTAACAGTAAAAGGGGGGGCTCTATTTAGAAAGTGGGCTAATTCAGTTTTAAAGCAATACTTATTAAATGGATATTCTATAAATAACAAAAGATGTATTGAATGAACAGGGTATTAATAGCACGCTCTATTTGTGCTTTTCATCCGCGTCATAACATGAAATAAGTTCTTTTTTTGATGGATTTGCTTTAGTAATTATAGGAATTATCTTTTGAATTTCTTCTACTGACTTATCCCACCATTTTAGTTTTTCTAATATTTTGATAATCTCATCATCAAATCTCATTTTTTTAATAATACATGGATTACCTGCACATATTGAATATGATGGTAAATCTTTTGTAACAACTGAATTAGCACCTATTATTACTCCATTTCCAATATGAACACCTGGTAATATAGTTACATTTTGACCAATCCAACAATCATTACCAACTATAGTATCACCTTTAAATGGCAAGTCATCAAGCTTTGGTGTTTCTTCCTTCCAACCATCCATTACATAAAATGGGAAAGTTGTTGCACAATTCATTTGATGATTGGCACCATTCATAACAAATTCCACATTATTTCCTATTTGACAAAACTTGCCAATAATTAATTTA